>NZ_JBVIHP010000001.1:577723-667388 GCF_055570235.1 Streptomyces sp. NPDC031274
CCGTTGGAGGGGCCCCCCCCCCCCCCCCCCCCCCCCCCCCCCCCCCCCCCCCTCTCCCCCCCCCTCCCCCCCCCCCCCCCCCCCCCCCCCCCCCCCCCCCGGGGCGCGCCTCAGCGGTACGAGGTCTCCCGGCTGCCGGATCGTTCGCAGCCCTCCGGGGGAACTTCCGGCGACCGTTTCTCGATGATGTCCCTGGCCCGCGCCTCGCCCAGGCTGGTGGCATACCAAGGGCCACGCTCGGAACCGAGGCCGTTCGCGATGCCCTCAAGGGCGCAGGAGCGCAGCGGCTCCGGCAGCCCGTCGACGGCCGGGGCGGCATCGGCGGACAGGCCGCGCGCGTACTCCAGATCGAACTTCCCGGTGTCCTCGTAGCGCTGGACATTGCGCTCGGCGATGAGTGCGTCGGGCGAGAGGATCCCGAAGGCCAGCACACCGGCCGCGGCACTGGCGGCGACGGCGCGCGGCAGCCAGCGGGCGCCCCACACCCCCGCCGCCATGATCAATACGACGATCAGGCCGAGCCAGAGCTCCACGGCCACGACCGAGACCCTCAGCCGGGTCAGGCCGTACGCATCGACGTACATGTCCATGCGGCGCACCGCCGACGCCACGACGACGAGCGTGAGGGCGCAGAGCGTACCGAGCACGGCCCGCACCAGACCCCGGTCGCGTGACCCGTCACGCGGCGCCCAGCGCAGGGCGACGACGATGACGACCAGGGTGAGCAGCGTGGCGAGCAGCAGCTGCCAGAAGCCCTGGCGTGCGTACTCCGAGTACGAGAGGCCTGTCTTCTCCAGGACCGCGTCGTAGCCACCGAAGAGCACGGCAAGCTGGACCACGTTGAACGCCGCGAACAGCAGGTTCAGGACGATCAGCGGCAGCGCCCACTCCATGCGGCCCCGCTCCCGGCCAGGACCCACGACGAGCCGGTCCCAGCGCACGGGCGCGGCAGCGGTGTGTGCCGCGGCGAGCGCTCCGACGACACCGGCCGCGAAGAGCAGCACGCGCCACGGCCCCTCGGAGACGGAGGCGTCGGGCATCAGGTCGCCGAGGAGCCCCGCGAAGGCGGCGTCGGCCCCGGCGAACAGCGCGCCGAAGACCAGCAGCAGCACGGCGGTCACCGCGACCGCCCGCAGCACGGGCCCGCTCCGTGACCCGCTCGCGCGGCTCCGTGCACCGCGCCAACCCCAGCCCAGGCCGGAGAGCACCGCGTCGAAGAGCCCGAGCGGGCCGAGCAGGACACCGGGCCAGGTGCGGCAGCCGTGCAGGGCGAGCGAGCCGAGCGCGACGGCGGAGACGATGGCGAGGAACGAAGGCCAGCCCGCGTCCCGCAAGGCGGGCACGGCAAGCAGCCCGAGGCCACCGATCGCCCAGACCAGCGTCCAGGGGCGCGGCCTGCGACCGGCCTGTTCGGCGGCGAAGTACGCGGCGAGCGCGGCCGGCACGGCGACGATCAGCAGATTGAGTGCGAGCCCGTCGCCGAGCAGCACCATGCTCAGCAGGCCGGTGGCGAGCACCGCGCCGAGCGTTCCCGTCCGGACCGGAGCGGGCGGCTCGGCCCGCAGATCGGCCAGGAACGGCTCGGGCTTGCCCACGGAGCCCGCCGGGTACGCCCAGTCGGCAGGCGGCCCTGGGCTCGCCGCAGCGGCACGGAGGCCGGGCACGGCGTCCTTGGGCTCTTCGCTCTCCCTCTCGCTGCCACTGCCTGACGGCACAGGCGTGGACGGCGTGGACGACGTGGACGGTGTAGACGACGTAGACGGTGTATCGGACACGGGACCCCCTCCCGGCCGGTCCGCACGTGCAGCAGACGGCACGCACGCGTGGCGGGGCCGCCGGGCGACCGGCATCTCGTTGAGGACACACAAGTCATGATCAACTCGCGGCCTGCCGGAAAGAGTAGCCGCGAGGCCGATGACGCCCCCCGAATCGGCCCGGCTGTGGCATGACCGTGACAGTCGCCCCAGAACCCGGAAGGCCCGGAAACCCGGAACCTCGGACTCCGGAATCCGGATTCCGCAACCCCCGAAGTCAGCCCGCCGCGACCGGAACCCAGCCGGGCAACGCCTCGCTCTGCTCCAGCCACTCGTCCAAGGGCGCACCACCCTCACCGGAAGCAACCACTCCGCCCACGATGGCGCAGGTCGTATCCATGTCGCCGCCCACCTGGGCGGTGGACCAGATGGCCCGCTCATAGGCGCCGAGGCCTCGGGCGGCCGACCACAGGGCGAAGGGCACCGTGTCATGAGCCGTCGTACGGCGGCCGCAGCCGAGGACCGCGGCGACCGTAGCCGCGTCCCCGTAGTCGAGCATGTCCCGCGCCCGGCGGAGCCCCGCTCCCACGGCGCTGCGGGGCACGAGGTCGATGACGCCGTCGAGCAGCGCCTTCGGCGCGGGCGGCCCACCGGGGGCGGCGGCCAGTGCCGCGGCGGCGGCCACCGCCATGGCTCCCACGACCGCCTCACGGTGCTGATGGGTGGGGTAGGCGGAGATCTCCGCCTGGTGTGTCGCCTGCTCCGGATCATCCGCGTACCAGGCGCCGAGCGGCGCGATCCGCATGGCGGCGCCGTTCCCCCAGGAGCCCTGCCCCTTGAACAGCGCGGAGGCCAGTTCCCGCCAGTCACCGCCCTCCCGGACCTGTGCGAGCAGCCGGTTCACGGCGGGGCCGTAGCCGCGGTCGACGTCATGGTGCTCGGCGAAGGACAGGGCGAGCGCGTCCTGGTCGATCCGGTCGTGACGGACCAGGACCGCGAGCACGGAGCAGGCCATCTCGGTGTCGTCGGTCCACTGCCAGGGGCCTGGGGGCGCTTCCCGGCGCTTCAGCAGCGGGTAGTTCGCGGGCACGAAGAACTGTGAGCCCAGCGCGTCCCCCACCGCCAGTCCACGCAGGCTGGCCAGAGCGCGGGCCAGGCGCCGGTCGGGAGAGGAGTCAGCGGTCATCGCCCTGCCACTCTATCCGGTGACGCCGTACGGTTCCGGTTCGCGCCAGCGTTCGAACGGGCGATCCAGTGTGTACTTGCCGTCGTCGCCGAGCACCAGCGTCCGCATCTCGCCGTTCCCGGGGTTGGACAGCGACTCGAACTCCGCCACCGACCAGTGGAACCAGCGCATGCAGAACAGGCGCATGGTCAGGCCATGGGTGACGAGGAGGACGTTCGGCGGGTGGTCCGGCGCCTCGAAGCTCCGGTAAAGGCTCTCCAGGAACGCGCCCACCCTGTCGTACACGTCGGCCCCCGACTCTCCCTGGGCGAAACGGTAGAAGAAGTGTCCGTACGCGTCGCGGTACGCCTTCTGGAGCCTGACGTCGTCCCTGTCCTGCCAGTTTCCCCAGTCCTGCTCCCGCAGCCGCGGCTCCTCGCGCACCCGCACAAGGTCGGGGTCGAGCCGCATGGCCCGGAAGGTCTCATGGGTGCGGCGATAGGGCGAGACGTACACACTCACCCGCTCCACGCCGACGGCGCCCCGGAGCTGCTCGCCCGTCTCGTCCGCCTGCCGCCACCCCTTCTCGGTGAGCGCCAGGGCGTGGTCGGGTTCGCGTTCGTACACGGTGTCGTCGGCGTTTCCGGCCGACTCGCCGTGTCGGACAAGGAAGATGCGCCGCGGACGTGCCATACGGAAACCCTAGATCGCCCCCTGCCGGACGGCCCAACCGGTCGGCCGTCCGAGCTCCATCCGGCGCATACGGCCACTACCCGTACCGCCACCCGCCACCCCCACCCGCACCAGCGCCGCAGCAGGTCACCCCGCACGACGCGTCACACCGTCCACGACGGCTCCAGTTCCACGATGTCACCGGCCAGCGCAGCGACGTCGGCCTCCGTCTGGGCGCGCAGCGAGAGGCGTTCCACCCGTTCCCTGCGGTACTTGCCGTGCTCGGCGGCCGACAGCCACATCGAGAGGACGAGGAACTCGTGCCCCGGCGCCTCACCGAAGAGCCCGCGCACCATCCCGGGAGAGCCCGCCATCGCCGGGTTCCAGACCTTCTCCTGCATCAGCGCGAAGTGCTCCACCCGCGCCTCATGGACCCGGCAGTGCGCCACCCGCACCACGTCGGCGTCCGCGAAGCGCGGCTCAAATCCTGTCTTCACGTCGAAACGGTGGTCGAACAGCTTGCTCTGGATGTCCTTGAAAGTGCCCGCCTGTGCTGCGGCCAGCCGGTCGTGGGAGCGCGCCATGAAGGAGTCGTAGAAAGCCCGGCTCTCCCAGAAGGCGAAGACATGCGCCACGCCCGGCCGCTCACGGCTCCACCCTCCACCCTGTCCCCGGAACCCCGGCTCCCCCAGAAGCCCCGCCCACTTTCGCTGCCCCCGCTCGAACCCCCGTCGGTCCACCACGGTGCAGCGAATCCACTTGACCAGCACCGCGCCATCGTACGGCCGCCGAGCGTGGCCCGGGTCACGCTCCGGCGTAGTGCTCCCGGATCAGCTCGGCGCAGTCATCGGCGCCGAGTTCAATATCGAACTCGCGGGCGATAACCTCGCTCAACTCATCGACGGATACGTCGCGTTCGTCCGTCGTGCCGTCCGGTCGCGTCACCGTCAGACGCTCACCGACCAATGTGCGGCGCACATCCGGAGCGGCCCTCTGGAGCACGGGACGGCGGATGAACGACGACTTGGGGTGGGTCGATGTGTAGTGGTTCATCACTACGTAGTCGACGGGAAGGCGTTCTTCCAAGGTGTATTCGTAGAGATCGAACCATCCGTCCGCGTGCTCGGTCCGCAACACCCGTACGCCGTTCGCCTCCTGGACGATCCCGAACCGCCACTCTCCTTGTCGCATGTTCTGCGGTACGTCGTCCCCGTCCCCCATGGGGATCGGTTCGAGCAGCCCCTCGGCGCCGAAACCGACGTCACAGTGCCACTGCCGCCCGCCCGCCTCGACCTTCAGGAGCATGTGCGTCACCGCGCGACGCGACGAGGCGCCCACTCTGACCCGCGCGCCGAGTCCCGTGACGGCGAAGCCGGTACGTTCCAGAGCCGCAGCGAACAGAAGGTTCTGCTCGTAGCAGTAGCCGCCTCTGCGCTGCCGCACCAGCTTGTCCTGCAGCGCCGCCAGGTCCAGCGGTACGGGCCGGCCGAGCATCATCTCCAGGTTCTCGAAGGGGATCGAGGCCACATGCGCCCGGTGGAGCGCGCGGAGCGTGTCGAAGTCGGGCTTCGCCTCTCCCCCGTAGCCGATCCTGGCGAAGTAGGCCTCGATGTCCAGTTCTTCCCCGTTCCATGTCATGGGGCCCATGATCTACGCACCCACGGACGCACGCCACCAGAAATGCCCCCGGCAGCCCAACAGCCCTACCGACCAGGAAACTTCAGTGATGTCGGTCATACGCCGTAGCGTGTCCGTAGGACGTGCCGCGCGGACATGCCCGATGCGTCAGCGTCAGCCGGTACACGAGGAGGGG
The DNA here is from genome assembly GCF_055570235.1 of Streptomyces sp. NPDC031274. NCBI lineage: Bacteria > Bacillati > Actinomycetota > Actinomycetes > Kitasatosporales > Streptomycetaceae > Streptomyces > Streptomyces sp. NPDC031274. The sequence continues at coordinate 583,128 of NZ_JBVIHP010000001.1, forward strand.
AAGCTCTGTGAGCAGTGTCAGCAAGGGGATCGAAAAGGTCGAAGTGGGGCTCAAATGGGACCCGAGCCCCGCCGGTGCACCGCCGAATGATCTCGACATCATCGCCGCGACCTACTTGGCGGACGCTCCGTACGACAGCCCCGTGTACCTGGTGCACTTCGACAGCCGCGCCCCCGACGGGACCATCACCCTCAACAGGGACAGCCAGACGGGCCAGGGCTTCGGCTTCGACGAGGTCATGACGCTTGAGCTCGACCGGCTCGCGGCCTCGTACGCGCGCGTGGTGGTCGGTGTGGCCATACAGCCTCATCACGAGGGGGAGAAGGTGTTCGGCGACATCCCGAACACCGCGGTGCGCATCCGCACCGGACACACCGACCTCGCGGAGAACGACCTCTCCGCGGTCTCCGGGCACACGGCCGCGACGATCGCGGAGTTCACCCGGAACGAGTCGGGCGCATGGTCCTTCCGCGAGATCATCCGCGGATTCGACGCCGACCCGACGTCGTTCGCCGCGGTGATGGGGACCAAGATCTGAGGACGGCTCCCGGAGACAGCACCAGGTCTTCGCGTCACCAGAAACGCCAAGGGCGGTGGCACCGATTTCTCGGCACCACCGCCCTTGGCGTTCAGGCTTCACTCCGGGCCGCGCCCGAAGCTCCCGGCAGGTGCGGCGTTCAGCTCCTACAACCGCTCAGCCAGAACCGAACCGCTCAGCTGCAACCGCTGGTCGAGCCGCAGCCCTCGCAGATGTAGCAGGAACCGGCACGCTGCATCTTCGTCCCGCAGGAGAAGCACAGCGGCGCGTCGGCCTGGATGCCCAGCTGCATCTCGACGAGCTCGGCGCTGGTGTGCGCCTGCTGCGGAGCGGGCTTCTCCGCCTCGGCCGTCTTCGGCACGGCGACCGGCTTCAGGACCTCGGGCTGCGGGGCGGCCAGGCCCAGACCCTCGGCGTCCGTGTCGGAGCCGTCGAGGGACGGCTCGTACGAACCGGTGTCCAGGTGACGCTGACGCTCCTCGGCCGAGTGGATGCCGAGCGCGGAACGGGTCTCGAAGGGCAGGAAGTCCAGCGCCAGGCGGCGGAAGATGTAGTCGACGATCGACTGCGCCATCCGCACGTCCGGGTCGTCCGTCATGCCGGCCGGCTCGAAGCGCATGTTCGTGAACTTCGAGACGTACGTCTCCAGCGGAACGCCGTACTGCAGGCCCACGGAGACGGCGATCGAGAAGGCGTCCATCATGCCCGCGAGGGTCGAACCCTGCTTGGACATCTTCAGGAAGACCTCGCCGAGACCATCGTCCGGGTAGGAGTTGGCGGTCATGTAGCCCTCGGCGCCACCCACCGTGAAGGAGGTGGTGATCCCCGGGCGGCCCTTGGGGAGGCGCTTGCGGACGGGGCGGTACTCGACCACCTTCTCGACCGCGGTGCGGATCGTGTCCTCGGCCTTCTCGGTGACCGCGGCCTTCTCCTGCTCCTTCTTCTTGGCGGAGAGGGGCTGGCCGACCTTGCAGTTGTCGCGGTAGACGGCGAGCGCCTTGACGCCCATCTTCCAGGCCTCGTAGTAGACCTCTTCGACGTCCTCGACGGAGGCGGACTCCGGGAGGTTGACCGTCTTGGAGAGCGCGCCGGAGATCCACGGCTGGATGGCCGCCATCATCCGGACGTGACCCATCGCGGAGATGGAGCGCTCGCCCATCGCGCAGTCGAAGATCTCGTAGTGCTCGGTCTTCAGGCTCGGGGCGTCGGTCACATTGCCGTTCTCGGCGATGTGGGCGACGATCGCCTCGATCTGCTCCTCCTGGTAGCCCAGGCGACGCAGCGCCTGCGGCACGGTGCCGTTGACGATCTGCATCGAGCCGCCGCCGACGAGCTTCTTGAACTTGACCAGGGCGAGGTCCGGCTCGAGGCCGGTGGTGTCGCAGGACATCGCGAGACCGATGGTGCCGGTCGGGGCGATGACCGACGCCTGGGAGTTACGGAAGCCGTTCTTCTCACCGAGGCGGAGCACGTCCTGCCAGGCCTCCGTGGCGGCGGCCCAGACCGGCGTGTCCAGGTCGTCGACGCGGGTCGCCGTGCCGTTGGCGTCGGAGTGCTGCTTCATGACGCGCTTGTGCGGCGTGGCGTTGCGGGCGTAGCCGTCGTACGGGCCGACGACCGCGGCGAGCTCGGCGGAACGCTTGTACGAGGTGCCGGTCATCAGCGATGTGATGGCACCGGCCAGCGCGCGGCCGCCGTCCGAGTCGTAGGCGTGGCCGGTCGCCATCAGCAGGGCGCCGAGGTTGGCGTAACCGATGCCGAGCTGACGGAAGGCGCGGGTGTTCTCGCCGATCTTCTGGGTCGGGAAGTCCGCGAAGCAGATGGAGATGTCCATCGCGGTGATGACGAGCTCGACGACCTTCGCGAAGCGGTCGGCCTCGAAGGACTGGTTGCCCAGGCCGTCGTCCTTCAGGAACTTCATCAGGTTCAGCGAGGCGAGGTTGCAGGACGTGTTGTCCAGGTGCATGTACTCGCTGCACGGGTTCGAGCCGTTGATCCGGCCGGACTCCGGGCAGGTGTGCCAGGCGTTGATGGTGTCGTCGTACTGAATGCCGGGGTCGGCGCAGGCCCAGGCGGCCTCGGCCATCTTGCGGAAGAGCGACTTGGCGTCGACCTCCTCGATGACGTCGCCCGTCATGCGGGACGTGAGGCCGAACTTGCCGCCCGTCTCGACCGCCTTCATGAACGTGTCGTTCACGCGGACCGAGTTGTTGGCGTTCTGGTACTGGACGGACGTGATGTCGTCGCCGCCCAGGTCCATGTCGAAGCCCGCGTCACGCAGGGCGCGGATCTTCTCCTCTTCCTTCACCTTGGTCTCGATGAAGCCCTCGATGTCGGGGTGGTCGACGTCGAGGATGACCATCTTCGCCGCGCGGCGCGTGGCGCCACCCGACTTGATCGTTCCCGCGGACGCGTCGGCACCGCGCATGAAGGAGACCGGTCCCGAGGCGTTGCCGCCGGAGGAAAGGAGCTCCTTCGAGGAACGGATGCGGGAGAGGTTCAGGCCGGCGCCGGAGCCGCCCTTGAAGATCATCCCCTCTTCCTTGTACCAGTCGAGGATCGAGTCCATGGAGTCGTCCACGGCCAGGATGAAGCAGGCGGAGACCTGCTGCGGCTGGGGCGTGCCCACGTTGAACCAGACCGGCGAGTTGAAGCTGAAGATCTGGTGCAGGAGGGCGTACGCCAGCTCGTGCTCGAAGATCTCGGCGTCGGCGGGCGACGCGAAGTAGTTGTAGTCCTCGCCGGCCTTCCGGTACGTCTTCACGATGCGGTCGATCAGCTGCTTGAGGCCGGTCTCGCGCTGCGGGGTGCCAACGGCCCCGCGGAAGTACTTACTGGTGACGATGTTGACCGCGTTCACCGACCAGAAGTCGGGGAACTCGACGCCACGCTGCTCGAAGTTGACCGAGCCGTCGCGCCAATTGGTCATGACGACGTCTCGGCGCTCCCAGACCACCTCGTCGTACGGATGCACGCCGGGCGTCGTATGGATGCGCTCGATACGCAGACCCTTGCTGGCCTTGGATCCCTTGGCGCGGGAACCTCGTGCCGGGCCGCTCGTCGTCTCGGTCATGCCGCCTCCCTGTATCAGGCTAAAACGCCCTGAAGTGCCACGATGTTCCCGTGACACGGTGTTGTCCGGTGCCGCGGAGCCCGCAAAGGCGCCCCGCAAGCAGGTCTGTGTGTGCCGCCGTAGACCGCTGCGCGGGTCAGTCGGTGGCAGTGGCGGGCACCGGGACTTCGACAGTCCCTCCGGGCCCGCAGTCATTCGCGCCGCGCTCGCCGTCGGCGCCGGGCGACTCGTCGTCGAGCCGCGTTTCCCGCTGGTCCCTCAGCTCCCCGATGGCAGCCTCGAAGTCATCGAGAGAGTCGAACGCCCGATAGACGGACGCGAAGCGCAGGTAGGCCACCAGGTCCAGCTCCTGCAGCGGACCGAGTATGGCCAGACCCACGTCGTGCGTGGTCAGTTCGGCACTCCCGGTGGCCCGCACCGCCTCTTCGACCCGCTGTCCGAGCAGGGCGAGGGCATCCTCGGTCACCGGCCGCCCCTGGCACGCCTTGCGTACGCCGTTGATCACCTTCGTACGGCTGAAAGGCTCGGTCACGCCGCTGCGCTTGACCACCATCAGTGAGCACGTCTCGACGGTCGTGAATCGACGCGAGCAGTCGGGGCACTGACGGCGCCTGCGGATCGACGTTCCGTCATCGGTGGTGCGACTGTCGACGACGCGACTGTCGGGGTGCCTGCAGAAGGGGCAGTGCATGGAACTCCCAACCCTCCTTCAAGACACGACTCGTAGGCCTCACCAGGCCCGTGAGGCCCTCGAAGCAGCCCCAAGCATAGGCGATGCCCGAGGCCTGAAAAGACCGGGGACCACAACTTCTGGGCCGTGGCCGCAATCCAACCACTAGATCTGGGGTTTGGCCGCAAATCCGGCCCCATCGCGTGTCGCGCACCCACGGCCTGCCGTGAAGGTTACGAGCCCGCCTCGCGGAAGGTTACGAGCCCGCCTCGCGCGCCACACAGGAAGGGGGCGGTGCCGGTCCGACCGGGCGGCGAGTGGCAGTATGGGAGCCCCGCCGAGGGGGCCGCGACCTCGGCGGTGAAGCGTACCGTAATCAACCGAAATGCCATTCGGCTCGAACGTTAGCCATACACCCAGACGCATGATCGCAGTAGGCATTCTGCGATTTTTCACTCGAACGTGTGTTTGGCGCAACCTTTCGAAAGCAACTACCGTTGGCTAACTAGGGAGAACATTCTCGAGAGGGGCCGACCGACGTGACCACCACCGCAGACAGCGCCACCATCACCGCCCAGGACCGCCAGAGCCGACTCGAGCCGGTGCATGCCATGAATGACGCAGACACGAACCAGGAGGGCCCCAAGCCCACCCGCTCCCTACCGGGCCGACCTCCTGGAATCCGCGCCGACAGCTCGGGACTCACCGACCGGCAGCGCCGTGTCATCGAGGTCATCAGGGACTCGGTGCAGCGGCGGGGGTACCCGCCGTCGATGCGGGAGATCGGGCAGGCGGTAGGCCTCTCCAGCACCTCGTCGGTCGCCCATCAGCTGATGGCCCTGGAGCGGAAGGGCTTCCTGCGCCGTGACCCGCACCGCCCGCGTGCGTACGAGGTGCGCGGCTCCGACCAGCCGAGCAGCCAGCCCACGGACACGGCAGGCAAGCCCGCCGCTTCGTACGTGCCGCTGGTCGGCCGCATCGCCGCCGGTGGTCCGATCCTCGCCGAGGAGTCGGTGGAGGACGTCTTCCCGCTCCCCCGGCAGCTCGTCGGCGACGGTGAGCTGTTCGTCCTCAAGGTCGTCGGCGACTCGATGATCGAGGCCGCGATCTGCGACGGGGACTGGGTGACGGTCCGCCGCCAGCCCGTCGCGGAGAACGGCGACATCGTCGCCGCCATGCTCGACGGCGAGGCGACGGTCAAGCGGTTCAAGCGCGAGGACGGACACGTGTGGTTGCTGCCTCACAACTCCGCGTACCAGCCCATCCCCGGTGACGAGGCAACGATCCTCGGCAAGGTCGTGGCGGTGCTGCGGCGGGTGTGAGCCCCCGCCCCTGACCGGGCCCCGGAACCAACTGCGCCGGTTCCGGGGCCCTGCTGCGTCCGGGGCCCCTGCGGTCCGAGGGTCGTACGTACGTGCGCCTGAGGGCCGTACGCGGGCTACTCCTCGTCGGCCGAGTCCTCGCCACCGGCCTTGGCCTCGTCGGCTGCCTTGTCCTCCTCAGCGGCCTTGTCCTCGTCGGCGGCCGTGATCGTGACCGTCGCCTTCGCCGCCGCGTCGATCGCGGCCAGCGAACGGCGCGCCTGATTGCGGTCCGTCGTGTACCAGAAATCAGGCAGCGAGGCCTTCAGATAACTGCCGTACCGAGCCGTGGCGAGCCGGGGGTCCAGGACGGCGACCACTCCACGGTCCGCCGAGGCCCGCACAAGGCGGCCCGCGCCCTGCGCCATCAAGAGCGCCGCGTGCGTCGCGGCGACGGCCATGAAGCCGTTACCGCCACCGTCGTCGACCGCCTTCTGGCGCGCGCTCATCAGCGGGTCGTCGGGACGCGGGAAGGGGATCTTGTCCATGACCACCAACTGGCAGCTCGCACCCGGCACATCGACGCCCTGCCACAACGAAAGCGTCCCGAACAGGCAGGTCTGCGAGTCCGCCGCGAAGTTCTTGATCAGCTCGCCCAGCGTCTCCTCGCCCTGCAGCAGGATGGGCATGTCGAGCCGGCCACGGAGCTCCTCGGCGGCGTTCTGAGCGGCGCGCATGGACGAGAAGAGACCGAGCGTGCGGCCGCCCGCCGCCTCGATCAGTTCGGCCAGCTCGTCGATCATGTCGCTGCGCGTGCCCTCGCGGCCGGGCCGGGCCAGATGCTGGGCGACGTACAGAATGCCCTGCTTGCGGTAGTCGAAGGGCGAGCCGACGTCGAGGCCCTTCCAGGCAGGGGCGTCCTCGGACGCGGTGCCCTCGGGGGCGAGCCCCACGGAGGCTCCCACTCCGTTGAAGTCGCCGCCGAGCTTGAGGGTGGCGGACGTGAGGACCACGGAGCGGTCGCTGAAGAGCTTCTCGCGGAGCAGGCCCGACACGGACATGGGCGCCACCCGCAGCGACGCCCCGAAGCGGTCGTGACGCTCGTACCAGACGACGTCCCACTCGGAGCCGTTCGAAATGCGCTCCGCCACGTCGTGGATCGACTCGACGGACGCGAGTGCCTGCTTACGCACCGAGTCCTCGTCCTGGACCGACTTGTCCCGGGTGGAGCCGAGCGCCGAGATGACCGTGCGGGCGGCGTCACGCAGGGCCATCAGCGCGTACCCGAGGTCCTCCGGAACCTCCTCGATACGGCCGGGGAGGGCCAGCTCCATCACTCGCTCGAAGCCTTCGGACGCGGTCTGGAGCTGATCGGCCACCTTCTCGTTGACGAGCTTGGCGGCTCGGCGCACCGCGCGGTTGACCTGGCCCGGAGTGAGCTCACCGGTGGCGACGCCGGTGACCCGGGACACCAGCTCATGGGCCTCGTCCACGATCAGCACTTCGTGCTGAGGAAGGACGGGAGCGCCCTCGATGGCGTCGATCGCGAGGAGCGCGTGGTTGGTGACCACCACATCGGAGAGCTTGGCCCGCTCACGCGCCGCCTCGGCGAAGCACTCCGCCCCATACGCGCACTTCGACGCTCCCAGGCACTCCCTGGAGGAGACGGACACCTGGGACCAGGCGCGGTCGGACACGCCGGGAGTGAGGTCGTCCCGGTCGCCGGTCTCGGTCTCGTCCGCCCAGTCGCGCATCCGCAGCAGGTCCTGGCCGAGCTTGCTGGAGGGGGCGGCGGCCTCGAACTGGTCGAAGAGGCCCGGCCCCTCCTCCTCTTCCTGCGGCACTCCTTCGTGGAGGCGGTGCAGGCACAAGTAGTTCGAGCGGCCCTTGAGCATGGCGAACTGCGGCCGGCGCCGCAGCAGGGGATGCAGGGCGTCCACCGTCCGCGGCAGGTCGCGCTCCACGAGCTGGCGCTGCAGCGCCAGCGTGGCGGTCGCGACCACCACACGCTCGCCGTGCGCGAGGGCGGGCACCAGATAGCCGAGGGACTTGCCCGTGCCGGTACCGGCCTGGATCAGCAGGTGGGAGCCGTCGTCGATCGCCTCGGCGACGGTCTCGGCCATCGTCACCTGGCCAGGGCGCTCCGTGCCGCCGACGGCGGTGACGGCGGCGTGCAGGAGCTCGGGAAGGGAGGGCTTTGTCATAGCGCGACCACCCTACGGGTCTCCACTGACAATCCTCCGGTCAAGGCTGATGAAGAGGGTTCGGCACGCTCCCGTGCACGGCGGCATGCGGGCGTTCGGGGCGGTCCCGGTACCCGTCGAGGTGGAGCCGGTTGCGATTGAGGCACAGCCGCTCGATGCGGGGGGTGAGCAGGTCGAACATCTCGTATCGCTCCTTGAGCTGCGGGGCGCGCGCCTGATGGCGGAGGATCTCGGCACGGACGAGGGACCAGAAGGCGCTCTCCGAGATGCCCAACTGCTCGTGGCACAGCGGGGCGAGATAGCGGAAGACACCCACGAAGAGCCCCGAGTGGATGAACTGCGTCAGGAAGTCGGAACGTTCGGTGAGCAGGACGTCCCGGACGCCGTCCGGCATCGACGCGTGCTCCGGGAGGGCTTCGGCGCTGACGTTGACGTCGTCGACGAAATCCTTCACCGCGAGCCGCACGGGTACGTCCTTGTCGTCGAAGACGACGATGGTGTTCTCCCCGTGCGGGGAGAACACCGTGCCGTACCGGTACAGGAACTGCAGGAGCGGAGGGAGCAGGGCGGCGAAGAAGTGCCGCAGCCACACCTCGGGGGCGAGACGCGAGCGCTCGACCAGCTCGGCGACGAAAGCCTTGCCGTGCGGATCGGTGTGCAACAAGGAGGCAAGCGTGCGGGCGCGCTCGTCGGGCGCGAGATACCGGGTGATCGGCTCGCGCCAGATCGCACCGAGCAGTTCCTTGTACTGGTAGGAGACCTCGGGCAGCCCTTCGTACAGCGGGTGCTCGACGGTCACCGATGCGACCTCGCCGAGCAGGATCATCCGGCATTCGTCACGCAGGAAGGGATCCGCGTCGCGCAGCGCGTGCATCCAGGCGGTGACGGCGGGGGCGGCCAGGGTGCGCTCGGTCGGGAGTCCGCGCCACACGAGGGTGTTGAGGATCGACAGCGGCAGCTTGACGGTGTGCCGGTCGGGCCGGGACAGGTTCAGGAACGTACGAATGGACTGCTGGGGCAGTCGCAGGTCGCCGTCGGTGGTGAGGGGGACGATCATTCCCGCGGCGACGGAGGGGGCGAAGAGGGGCAGGACGATGTCGTCCCACTGCCAGGGGTGCACCGGCAAGTAGAGATAGGCATGCGGGTCGAGGCCGCGTGCCCTGAGTATGCCTGCGAAGGACTCCCTTGTGGCGGGGGTGAGTTCACGCGTGTAGAGCTTCTCCGCCGTGTCCAGACCGGTGACGCCCCGGTAGGCGGCGAGGTCGGTGTGGACCGCGATCCAGGGGAGCCGCGCGGTGAGGCGGGCCTCGGGTGCCCAGCGGGCGGTGTCGCTCGCGGAGAAACCGATGCGGCCCTTGTTGAGGACGAGCCAGGGGTGGCCGGTCTGATGCCCTTCGAGTTCCGCGTAGTCGAGGTCGGCGAGCTGCGCCGCGGTGAGGGCGGTCCGGTCGAGCCGGGCGTCGGCGGAGAGCGTGACGGTCAGCTCGCGGATGAGGTGGCCGAGCGTGGCGCCGTCGATTCCCAGGGTGCGGCGGGCTCGGGCGAGGAAACGGAGGGGGTCGCTGAAGGGGAGCGGTGGTCCGTCTCCCTCGGCCAGGGCCAGGCTGTCCGGGTCGACGCGCCAGCTGTCGTACGAGCCGCGGTGTGCGCGGAAGAGGAGACGGGGGGCCGCCGTCGGGGGCTCGTGTCCGTCGTCCCTGCTCTGTCCGTGGTCCCTGCCCTGTCCGTGGTTCCCATGGCCCCCGTCGTCCTCATCGAGACGGAGGCTGTAACCGTCCGTCTTGCCCGGCCCTGCGGGGGCGGGCTCGATGATCTCCTCATAGGCGAACTCACCGACCATTTTCGCGAGGAGACGGCGCCCGGCCCTCGCCCATCTCTCCGGGGTCAGTTCGGGTGGGTCGTAGAGAGGCGGGTCGGAGAGAGGCGGGTCGGAGAGGACGGACGGTTCTCGGGGCGTCGGGGGGACGGATGGATTCGGCACGGGAACTCCTCAGGGAGGGAACCGGATCAGGTCGAGCGGTGTACTGAGGGTGAGCGCTGGGGGTGAGCGGGTCAGAGCACCGCGCGCAGGGCCCGGTCACGGACCATGAGCGCCGCGCGCTTGTCGGGGAGATCCACCTCGGCGGAGAAGCGGAAGCCGGCGCTCAGAAACGCGGAGACGGAGGGGGTGTTGCGGAGGTCGGGTTCTGCGACGACGCGTGCGCATGCGGCTCGATGGTCGAGCACGAGGTCGGCGACCGCTCTCAGCAGGGAGGTGCCGAGCCCCCGGCCACGGTCGGCGACACCGCCGATGAGGAGATGGAGACCGGTGTCGTGCGGGCGGGCCGGATAGTGGCGGGCCAGGGCGTCGAGGTCCGCGCGGTAGACCTCCCAGTAGCTCATCGGCGTGCCGTCCAGGACACCCAGGCAGGGGACGCTGCGCCCGTCACCGTCGATCTGGTCGCGCAGATGAGCCTCCGTGACGGCATCGGGGCCTGCCAGCTCCCAGAACGCCGCCACGGCGGGGTCGTTCATCCACCGGCTGATGAGAGGGAGGTCGCGTTCGACACGTACGGAGACGAGTTGGAAGACACCGGCAGAGGTGGTCGCCGGGCCCCAGCCGGCGACGTTGTCGAGCAGATCGTCGACTGACTCACTCGCGTCACTCGCGCCGAACAGGGCGACGAGTTCGTCCGGGAGGCGCAGGTCCAGGGTGTCCTGGATGTCTGCCCTGTCGGCGGTGGCGGACTCGGCAACGGACTCGGGGGCGGTCTCGGTTCCGGCGTCGGCGCTCGCATCAGGCAGAGGCACGGCGTCGCTCCTCTCAGAAACGGTGGGTCATGTTCCTCAGGAATGAAGGGGGTTGGCGATGGAGACGTAGACGGACTGGGTGTCGACGGGGCCCTCGAGCTCATCGAGCCCGCGAAGCCGGGTCATCAGGTTGGCCTTGCACCGCAGCACGGGAGAGTCGAGAAGCAGGGAGGCCAAGGGCGTACGCAGCGAAGCAGGACCGGAGGCGACATCACCGAGGAAGCGTCGGAACGCCGCGAGCAACAGCCGCTCGTCGGCCAGGCATTCGGCGCCGAGGGCTCCGATGAGGCCGAGGACGTTGTTGATGCCGAGGTAGTAGGCGAAGCGCTCGTTGGCCACTTCGTCGGACACGAACGTGTCGCTGTGCTCACCGATGCCGGGGAGCCTTCGTTCGAGTTCGGCGCGCCGGGACTCGCGGTAGTAGTAACCCTGATTGTCGCGGTACCGGCCGCCCACCGGCCAGCCGTCGGAGTCGAGCAGCAGGAGTGTGTTCTGCTGGTGGGCCTCCAGGGCGACACCTGCCTCACTGTCCAGCCAGAGCACGGGGCGTACGACGTTCTCCAGGTAGCGCAGGAACCACTCCGTGGCGACTGCTCCCCGCGGACGGCCCGTCCGCCCGGCGAGGCGGGTCACGATCTCGCCGAGCCGGGAGCGCATGGGGGCGCGGTCATGCCCGGTGGACTGCGGTGACGGCCGGGGCGAGACGAGTCCCGCGATGCAGGTGACGTCGTCGCCGGGTCTGAAGGGGTTGTGCCGGATCATGACGTCGAGTCCGGGGACCGGCTCGCCGTCGGGGCCGTTCACGGCGAGCCAGGCCGGGTCGCGGATCACGTCGAATCCCGGGTGAGCGGCCTGCCACTGCTCGGCGAGGCCGCTGCGGAGGAGCCGGTGGACCTCGACGCCTCGGTGGAGTTCCTTACGGAGGTTCTCACGACGGGAGTTGGTGATGCGCAGGCCGAGCGAGAGCTTCAGCATGGCTGCGGCACCCGAGCGGTAGAGGGTGCGCACGGAGGAGGTCGGGTACCACGGTGCGCCGTGGGGGCCGAGGTCCTTCAGGAGCCCGGCTTCCAGGAGAGCGGCGGTCGCGGGGCGGTGCCTGAGCTCACGGATCTGCCACGGGTGCAGGGGCAGGGCGGCGCGGCCTTCCGGCAGCGGCAGGTCCGGGCCCGCGAGGCGGGCGATGAGCTGTTCGGCCGGGAGGCTGCGGCCACGCTCGGTCCAGGCCGTGTCCGCGGCGAGCACGGAGGGTGCGACGGCGAGCCAGTGCAGGGCGAAGGCGCCGCGCAACTCCGGTGAGTAGAGCCGGGATTCGGTGTCGGAGAGTCCTTCGCGGCTCTTCGGGGTGGGGTGCAGGGGGTGGCCGAGGAGCAAGGACTGCTCGGCGGCGAGGAAGAGGTCGGGCTCGTCGCCGGGGGTGTTCCTGCGGTCGGCGATGAAGGTGGCGGTGCGCCGCACGGAGTCGGCGACGCGGCCGACGAGGTCGCCTGCCTCGACTCGCTCGTCGCCGTCGCCATCGCCGTCGGTGCTGATGCCGGTGGTGGTGCCCGTACTGGTACCGGCGGCCGCGCTCCGCCGGCCCGTCTCGCGGCCCAGGAGGGCGGCGACGGTGACGGCGTCGGCCGGGGGCGCGCTCTGGGGGCCGTCCTCCAGGTACGGGAGGCCGAACCGGTGCCAGCCCGTGGCCGACCAGTAGTACACAGGGACGAGGAGAGCGGTGCCGCTGGCGTCGAGCGGGATGCGCAGGACGCCCTGCTCGGGGGCGGGGAAGTTGTTCTCGCGTACCCAGCAGCGCAGGAGGTTCTCGATGGCCGCCACCTGCGCGGCGGTGTACGGATCCGGGTGCTCCAAGAGGTCGGCGGTCGCGCCTCGCAGCTGCTCGCTCTGTCGGCCTCCCTTCTGCCGGGGGACCGTACCGGGCTCCGCCACCAGCGAGGATTGCTTGCCGCACGCGCCTGGGACGTGGGAGTGGGGTGGGCCGTCGGATGCGGGGGTGGCGTTCAAGAGGGCTTCCTTGTGAAGTCGTTCGGGCTCCGGGGTGACGGGCTGGAGCTGTGCTGATGTCTTGGGGCCGTACACGGGACGGCTCTGGTCCGGCGTGGCTATCCGCTGTGCGGACGCGCCGCCGCGGAGATCGCGTCGGCGAGGCGGTCCAGGATCGCGGCCGCTTGCTCGTCCGTAATGGTCAGAGGAGGAAGGAGGCGTACGACGCTGGAGTGCCGTCCGCCCAGCTCGACGATGAGCCCGCGGCGCAGGCACTCTCGTTGCACCACGGCAGCGAGTGCGGGTGCCGGGGGAAGCGGACGTCGGGAGCGGTCCAGGGCGAGGTGGTCGGCGGATCCGGCAGGGTCGGGGAGGCCCGTGCCGCCCGGGCCGGGCTGGTCCGCGGCAGCCGGGTCGAATTGGTCGGCGGCAGCCGTGTCGAATTGATCCGCGGCAGCCGGGGCGAACCGGTCCGCGGCAGCCGGGTCCACGAGCTCGACGCCGATCATCAGGCCTCTGCCCCGGACATCGCCGATGCAGGGATGCTCGGCGGCCAGGGACCGCAGCTGGGTGAGCATGCGGGCGCCCAGGACTCCCGCGCGCTCCGCGAGGCCGTTCTCACGGACGTACGCGAGGGTGGCCGTGCCCGCGGCCATGGCGAGCTGGTTGCCGCGGAAGGTACCCGCGTGGGCGCCGGGCTGCCAGACGTCGAGGTCGTCGCGGTAGATCACGACGGCCAGGGGCAGGCTGCCGCCGATGGCCTTGGACAGCACCATCACGTCCGGGACGACGCCACTGTGCTCGACGGCCCAGAAGGCGCCGGTGCGCCCGACGCCGGTCTGGACCTCGTCCGCGATGAGCGGGATCGAGCGAGCGGCGGTGATCGCGCGCATCCGGCGCAGCCACGCGTCGGGGGCGGGGATCACACCGCCCTCGCCCTGCACCGGTTCGAGGATCATCCCGGCCGGCTGCGCCACTCCCGATTTGGTGTCGTCGAGGAGGCTCTCGGTCCAGCGGGCCGCGAGCTCGGCGCCGCCCGCACCGCCGATGCCGAACGGGCAGCGGTAGTCCTGCGGATAGGGCAGGCGCGCGACGCGTACGTCCGAAGCGCCGCCGGATGCTTCGAGCGCCCCTGCCGTCATCCCGTGGTAGGCGCCGGTGAAGGCGAGCATGCCGTCGCGCCCGGTGGCCGTACGCACGAGTTTGAGCGCGGCCTCCACCGCGTCCGTACCGGCGGGTCCGCAGAACTGGATCCGCGCCCGGTCCGCGAGTCCGCGGGGCAGCGTGCGGAACAGCTCGGTGGTGAAGGCGTCCTTGGCCGGCGTGGCCAGATCGAGGACGTGCAGCGGTGCCCCCGAGTCGAGGACCTTTCTGATCGCCTCGAGCACGACCGGGTGGTTGTGCCCGAGGGCCAGGGTCCCCGCACCCGAGAGGCAGTCGAGGTAACGCTGTCCGTCGGCGCCCTCGATCGTCAGGCCGCGCGCCCGCACCGGGACGATCGGCAGGGCGCGCGCATAGGTGCGCGCCGACGATTCGCGCGCCGCCTGGCGTCGCAGGATCCCCTCGTGCGCTCCCTCTTGTGCTCCCTGGTGTGCTGCGGACTGCGCCGCGGAAACCGCCGCGGGCGCCGGCTCGGTCACGGCCACGACTGTTGGTCCTCCCGCTGGGAATGGGCACTTCCCACTCGATCTGGGCTGGTGCGCCGACGAGTTGGCAGGGGAGATGAACACAGGCCGCCACTCCCCCGTACGTACCAACGACGGGGGCTGCGGAGGAACACGGGTAATCGAAAGATCCTTGCCGTGACGGAACCGTTGCCGGTCCGAAGACGCCCAGGTGCAGCACATTTGACATCCGATGACGACGTCGGCCTGGTTCCGTCACAGCAGGGATCGCAGATTGCGTCGCACCCTGGGCGGCTCTCGCCGGCCGGGCCCACGCTGCTGTCCAGGTGCCGGCTTGCCGTTCTTGGCGAGGTCGGCGTCAGCGTGTTCCGCGACCCGGGCAGGCTCAATCCGGTGGCGCTGAGGGTTCGTTCGACGGTTCCCTGATCGGGATCTCTGCCCGAAGGTAGCCGCTGAGTGACGACAGGACTACGGTGGGAGGACTGGCCCCAGCCCCCGGCTCCGCGAAAATGACCGAGCAAGGTGTGTCATGCAGCGCACATTGAGGACGTACGAGGAGCGCTGGTCTCGAAAAGAGTCGCTCGTCTGGCACGAGAGCAGTCCTGCCGGCGAGGTCGCGACTCTTCGCTCGGAGAACGTGGAACTGCGCCGACGGCTGCGCAGGCGTGCGGTCACCATGCGGGCTCAGGGCGTGGTCATGGCGCTCGTGCCCTGTTCCAGCGAACGCGCCAGGGACTTTCTCGCTGATCTGGCCGATCACTGCGGCCTCACGGTGCGCGACGTCGCCCGCGCCCTCGTCGGCACCTTCGAGGGCCGTCCGCTCACGGCGAGGATGCAGCGCGAGCTCGGCTGCGCGGTGGTGCGCCTCAAAGACGGCGCTCCGGCCTGAGCGGGTCAGCCGCTCCTCCTTCCGGCCGCGCGCTCCTGTTCCCTGGGCCGAATACGCACGACACGGATCAGACACCAGGCCCCTGCGTCGGACGGACACGCGCCGCCGCGCAGAGGCCGCACCCGCCGTTGGAGCGGGGACTTGAACCACCGGAGGTTCACATGCCTGAGAAGCGTGTCCGTAAGCCGAAGATCGACCAGGCGTTCCGCGTTTCGGACGGTCAACCGGTGGAGTTCGAAGGCAAGACGGTGCACCTCGCCTTCGGTATCTCCATGAAGTGGGCGACGTCGAGGCTGGCCATTGCCTTCACCTCCTCCGTAGACAAACCGCCCCAAGGCGTGTGTCTGGAACTTTCGGAAGGCGATCTGCTCGTCAACGGCTCCCGGTCGTCGGGCGTCTGCCTGTGGGCCGACTCGGCGCCGCCGGTGGTGTACCTGGAGCCGCTGATCAAGCCCACCGCCACGTCGACGCTGCAAGTCTGGAACTGCTGGCGAGGCGGGGACGGGGAGCCTCAGATGTGGAGGGGCAACGCCGGTCTGCTCGTCGACCTGAACCCCGGCGCCTCCTACCGCTTCAGCTGCAGCGACGGCACGGGACATGCCGACTTCACCGATCTCGTCTTCGGCCTGGAGATCCAGGACAAGACCAGCACTCCGTGGCTGGAGCCGCTGCCGCCCCGAACCTTCACCCTGAGTACGGACTCCACCCACCCCCGCAGCGCCAACGCGTGACGGTCGGCGCCCGGCACCTCAGTACGCAATGCCGCCGTAGTCCTCACGCATGACCCGCTGAACGGAGCGCCCCCAACCGTCACCGACCGCTGATGCTCTGGCGGACTCTCGCGCGGCCTGCCGGGACGCCTCTGTTCGGAACGGGGCGCATGCTCTGATCCTTGTCCATGGCCGATGGTGTGAAGCGGCTCGTGCTGAACACGAGCGGGCTCCTGGTGGTGTTGAACACGGGGATCGACATCCTGACCCTGTGGAGTCACCGTGCCTGGCCCGCGGGTGACGGAGCGTCGATCGCTTCAGACGAGCGGGATGGCTTGCGCGGTCCACACGGAGCGGCTGTCGGGCTACTTGCCGCCCCGCCGCACGCGGCACGAACACTGCGCCGACCACGCCCCGTGGGCCGCCGGGCTGATCGCCGCGGGATGGATCGCGCTCACCACCTGCCTGCTCCTGAGGCAGAGCGCCTTCGGCACACCCGGCACCGGGCCCCAAGGGGTCACCGAGCAGATCGTGGCCATGCTCGCGCTGTCGCTCGGCACCGTCTCCCTCGCCGCGTCCCTCCTGGTGATCCTGCACGTGCAGATCTGGCGGGCCTGGCAGGACCGCTGGCCCCAACAACTGTGCGCGCACTGCGGGGCCCTGGTCCGACCGCAAGCCCACGGCAGGTCGGCCGTTCCATCACTCGCCGGGGGGCCACGGAGGCCGTATGGCTTAGGGCGGTGATCCACACACTGAGCGGGTTCTCGTCGTTGTAATCCGTTCAGCGCTGTGATCCGTTCAGCGCTGTGATCCGTTCAGCGCTGTGATCCGTTCAGCCGACGCCAGGAGGACTGCCGGCCGGCCTTCATCGGCTCAGTCCATGTCTGTCGGGGACCACGTCAACAACGCAATCGTTGCGGGTTCGAGTCATCGTTCACAGTCGGCGCCAGCGGGCGGAGGCGAAGGAGAAGACGCCGAAGAGGATCAGTCCGATGGCGACAGCGACCAGCAGCCACGGCCCCATCGGGGTGTCGGTGAAGCTGCGGAGTGTGCCGTCCATGCCTTTGGCCTCGTCGGCATCGAATTGGACGGCCGCTGTCAGGACGAAGATCCCGGCGGCGGCGAACACCATGCCACGTGCCACGCCACCGCTGACGCCGAGGCCGGTGACGATCTGTTTCGTGCGGGGGCTCATGACGGCGGTGTCCAGCTGGCGCAGGAACTTGCGCCTGGCCGCCTGGATCGCGAGCACCGTGCCGACCCCGACCAGGAGGCATCCTCCAGCGGCCACGAGGATCTGCCCGTAGGGCAGTTTCAGTACGGATGCCGTCCAGTCCTTGGACTTCGCGTTGCCGCTGGATCCCTGGCCGCTGCCGGCGGCGTAGGTGGCGGTGGCCCAGCAGATGAAGCCGTAGAAGAGCGCCCGGCCGCCGTCGAGCAGTCGGGAGGGAGTCTTGCGGTCAGGGCCCCGGGTCAGCACCGCACGGGAGGCACGCCACAGGGCCATGCAGCCAAATCCCACGGCCAGCACCCACAACATGATCTTCCCGAAGGGCTGTTCCGCGATCTTCGCCAGCGCGCCCTGCCGGTCGGCTGACTTGCCGCCGCTGCCGAGCGCCATCTGGATGGCCAGGGCGCCGATGAGGACGTACACGACTCCCCGCGCGGAGAAGCCCGCCCGACCCGCGGTGGACAGCGTCTGGTTCTCCGCCGAGCGCCGGGTCGCGGCACCGCCGGTCCGCTTCTGACCGGACACTTCGGATGACGTCACGATGTTTCTCCTTGCAGCGTGGCCGGCGGTGAGCGTCTCGGCCCGCCGAGTGGCAGCTTGGTGTGGTCAGCGGCGGGCAAGTTGTCGCTCGCCGCGGGTGCCCGGCTCATAGGTCAGGCCGTAGTGCTGGAAGACCGCCGCCTCCTGCTCGGCCGGCAGCACGTCGTCCGTACCGATCGAAGGGGCCTTGCGCACCAGCGACTTGGCGTAGCGAACTTTGAGGTAGTCGGGTCCGACGATCGCCTCGTCCAGGGGGACGAAGAGCAGCCGGTGACGGGTCGGCAGCCCGGTGCGCACCGTAGCCATGGCCGGCTCGTCGGTGGTGGTGTCGACGTATACCGCTTCGAGGATGCCGATCTTGTGGCCTTCGATGTCGAGGACGTCCCGGTCGCGCCACTCGCGGACATCTGCTGACTGGATCATGGGCTTGCCTCCTCTGGGCGGTTGCCTTGGTGACCGGTGCGGGATGTCACCGCCGGCTTTCCGCATGAAGTCGCCGCAGAGCACGGCGGCAACGCCTTGTGCAGTGGCGCGGGGAGCGTTTCGCCGTCGGCGGTGGCCAGTTCCAAGAGCGCGTCGTCACTTCAGGCCACCTCTTCTGCCAGTGTCCTCTCGTCTTCCTGGGTCCTGACTGTCTGGCCCATGAAACCTGCCTCACCCTGAGACGCTCGGGTATCGGATGCCGGTAACCGTCACCGGTGATGTTGTTGGTCCCGGCGGTCCCGGCGGTTCCAGCGTCCTTGGCGCTGGCGTCGGTAGCGGCGGTCCCAGCGGTCTTGACGATCCCTGCGGTCCCGGTAGTCGCGGTACTCGGGATTGCCGCGCTGATCCCGGCTGCCCCTGTCACCCCGTCCGTAGTGGACAGCTCCGAAAATCAGCACGGCTGCAGCCACCCACCACATGGGATTCAGAAATCCGAGGCCGAGCAGAGCAACGGCCAGGATGACGAACGAGACGATCACGACGGGCCTCCCGGGGCGGAACAGATCATCGCTGCCGGGGGCTGGGGCCTCGCTTCGCAGCTTAGCCCTGTCAAGAGGTCGCGGATACGTTTCGACGCCGCCGCATAGCACCGTACGCACGTGGCCACTTGACAGCTTGTCAAAGAATGAGGCGGTGATTAGCGTCTACGGTGCCGCCCCGGCCCCCGGCGGCACCGATTGGTTGTCGCGCCCCTCACGGGCGCCGCTCGCGCACCGCAGGCGACACCACCGCATCACGCACATTGCCGCCTTTGCCCTTGCCTCCCCCGCAGCGACCACGGCAACGGCTCGATGCGCTCCACGCGGGCATCCCCACCACTGCCCGCCTCACCGCACATGCCCCCAAGCAGGCGGTGCTCATGTACGCGCTGATCGCCCTCGTTCCCTTCATCCTGCTCGCCACCGTGATGAGCCTGTCCTGGTGGGAGGACCGCATTCTGCCGACGCCGGCCGACCCGACCGACGCTTCCCGCACCGCTCAGACAACCCCAGCGGGCCCGCACACCATGTCTGACCCCACGCCGCTCAACGGCCGTTGACAGGAGTCGTGAGCAGGCGTTGACTGGCGACACGGCGTAGGACTTTGCCACTCCGGACCCTTGAGGTGCGGCATTTCACCTCCCCGCTTCGCCCGGACCCCGCGGATATCAAGAACCTCTCCGCGCGCTCTGGAGGCCCGGCGATGTTGTTCTGGATTCTTCTCCTTCTGCTGATCCTGGTGATTTTCGGGTTCGGCTTCACCATGCAGGTCCTCTGGTACGTCGCAGCAGTACTGCTCGCCGTCTGGCTCATCGCATTCGTCATGCGCGGCCGCAGCGGCGGTAGTCGGAGCCGCAGCGGTGGCCGAGGCCGCTTCAGCCGCAGCCGCGGATAGCCCGGCACCCCGCCCCTCAAGGTCAAACAGAGGACAGCCATGAGTACTGGAAACACGTTCCGGAACAAAGTGCAGGCGCTCAAGGGCCGGATCACTCAGCGCGTCGGCCGAGGCACCCGCAACAAGCGGCTTGAGCGCGAAGGCAGGACCGACCGGATCTCCGGAAACCTGAAGCAGTCCGGTGACAAGGCCAAGAACGCCTTCCGACGCTGACCACAAACGCCCCGGGTGGTACTCACGGCACGTGGACGCCACCCGGCCGGCATCAACAGGGAACAACTCAATAGAGGTTGACTGGAAATGAAGCAAAGCACCGAACAGAGCACGGGACGGAGAAGGCGGCCATGGCCATCATCGTGATCATCGCTGTGGCCGTCATCGCAGCGACCGTCTTCTTCTTCATCAAACGGACGCGGACTCCCGGCGGTGGCAAGCGCGGCCTGCAGAACCGCTTCGGACCCGAGTATCACCGCGCGATCACTGACCACGGCGGTGATGTCAAAGCGGCCGAACGGGAACTCAGCGAGCGTGTGAAACGGCACGGTTCACTCCAGGAGCAGCCGCTGTCACCCGAGGAGCGCGAGTACTACGTGGCTCAATGGGCCGACGCTCAGGAACAGTTCGTCACATCGCCGCAGAAGGCGGTCGCTGAGGCCGACGTACTGTTGGCGCGGCTGGCCAGCGACCGGGGATATCCCGTCGGGGAGCGGTTCGAGGAGCAGATCGCCGCACTCTCCGTCCACCACGCCCACTACGTGCAGGGCTATCGCAGCATGCACACCGCGGCTCGTGGTCAGAGCGGGACCGAGGAGATGCGAGAGGCCATGGTCGAGGCCCGCAGCCTCTTCGAAGCACTCGTCACCGCACAACCCACCCACAACGACCGGCACCGTACGCAGTCCACCGAAGATCACGGCCACCCGTCGTGGACACCCGGCGGGC
Organism: Streptomyces sp. NPDC031274; assembly: GCF_055570235.1. Classification (NCBI taxonomy): domain Bacteria; kingdom Bacillati; phylum Actinomycetota; class Actinomycetes; order Kitasatosporales; family Streptomycetaceae; genus Streptomyces; species Streptomyces sp. NPDC031274. Next base: position 603,478 of record NZ_JBVIHP010000001.1, read on the forward strand.
GGCACGCCAAGGGAAGTGGCACATCATGAGGTACGACCAAGAGCGCGCCCAGCAGCCTGCGACCACGAGTCCGGAATCCGTGAAGCAGCGCGCCCCACAGGCATCTCCGGCCGAACCGGCCCGCGCGCCGCACCGGTCCGGCATCAGCGCCGACAACCCTGGTCGGACTCCGACGGAGATGCTGATCACGCAGGGCGACAGGGACGAGATGACCATGCGCCTCCAGCAGGCCCTGAGCACTTTCGTCGAGAACCCGCACCAGGCGGTCCAACAGGCCGACAGCGTCTTCGAGGAAGCCGCCACCCATCTGACCGACGTCCTGACCGAACGACGCCACACCCTGCGCGCAAGCTGGCAGGACCAGGACACCGAAACGCAGACCGAGGAACTACGCCTCGCACTGCGCCAGTACCAAGAGACCACCGAGCGGCTGCTGCGCATCTGATCCAGGACGGGCCAGTGGCACATCCATCTCGTGCAGGCACAGCGCGGGCCGCGCGTGTCACGGCCCTTTGTCCACCGGCGATGAGGTACTGCGGAGGGTTCGTCAACGCATCTCCGCCTCGATCCGATGGACGAGCAGGGTCCGCCAGCCATCGAGAAGTTCTTCTTCGGCTTGATAAGAGCGCGCTGCTCGGGAGAGTACGTGAGATGGGGCCGCATGGTCCCCAACGCGCACGCGGGTGCTGGACCACCGCCATCCTTCTCAGGGCTCAGGCCCCAGAAGTGTGTACGGCAGCGACGAATATGGGCGGGTCCCCGGCGGGTCCGCCATCGCGACGCCGAAGAACTGCACGCCACGAGGGCGATCCGGCGCGCAACAGCAACCACGTACTGGTGGACAGCTGCCCAGTCACAGAACCGGCTGTCGCGACCGGGAGGTCCATCACCTGACCGGCACCTGGCGCATCCGCGGGAAGCCGCAACGTAGCGGCTGATCGCCGGTTGGCCAAACCGGGCGGATCGTTCCCTATGCATGCCGTACGGCCGGTCGTCCGCCTCGCCGAAGACGCACTCGGGACAAGTACCCCGGTGCGGGTAGAGACGCTTCACCTCCGGCAGGGCACCTCTGGCCGGGAGTCAGCCCCTAGGTCACCCCGAGCCCAACCGAGGGCTACGCAAGTCCGCACTCGCCCGCTTCCCGAGCGCACCAAGCGCCCTCGGGAAGCGGGGGCTCAGAGGTTGATGTCAACGCAGCTGCTGACATCAGCCGTTGACATCAACGGGATCCGACATCTGCCGACAGGCTCAGACACAAGCAGATGCCAAATCGGTAGATCTCTGGACAATTAGCAGGTCAGCAAGGTCGTAGCGAAACCGTTGCCGTTCCGTCGGCTGTCCCCTACAGCACCGGCATAGTGTGGGGTGCCGTTCATCCGCAGCAGGGTGCGCACCGCCACGCGAGTGCGGTGCTCAACGCGCCGTACGACACCGGGTGTCTGGTATGCGAACGATCTCGAAGCCCAGGGGGAATCTCTCTATGCGACCCATACGCCCGCTCAAGACCGCTCGTCGCGGGAGGAGCGCGCGCGGCAGAACCTCCCCCGTGGCGGCCGCTGTCGCCATCGGCGCGGCGCTCGTTCTGACCGCGACGGCCTGCGGCCCGAGCGAGGACAACGCGGGTGACGAGTCGTCCGCGTCCCAGTCCGCCGGCGACGGCAACGACGACGGCAAGGTCAAGATTCCGCAGGACATCCAGGACCGGCTCAAGGAGCACGGCATCGACCTGGACAAGTGGAAGCACGGGGCCTGGAAGAACTGGAACAAGGACGACTGGCTCCGCGAGGCCGGTGACTACGTCAACCCGATCATCGAAGGCCTGTGGGACTCGGACCGCATGCGGGACGCGGACAAGAACCCCGACCGCGGTGTCGAGGAGAACGACATCTCCGGGGACCAGGGCGTGACCGACCCGACGCCCGAGCCGGTGGAGGCGGCGGCCCTGAAGACGCCGTACGACGCCAGCGCTCCCGCGTCGGGCAAGCTGTTCTTCGACTCGCCCGACGGCTCGATGGTCTGCTCCGCCACCGTCGTCGAGGACCCGGCGCACCCGGGCAAGTCCAACATGGTGTGGACCGCGGGTCACTGCGTGCACGCCGGCGCCAAGGGCGGCTGGTACCGCAACATCGCCTTCGTGCCCTCGTACAACAACACCGGTAAGTCGGTCGACGAGCTGGAGAGCACCCCCAAGGAAGAAGTCGCTCCGCACGGCGTCTGGTGGGGCGACTGGGCGCAGACCTCCGACCAGTGGATCGAGAACGGTGGCCCGACGGGCGGCACGGGCGCGCCGTACGACTTCGCGGTCATCCACGTGACGCCCGAGAAGGGCAGCGAGGGCAAGTCGCTCGAGGAGCAGGTCGGTTCGGCGCTCCCGGTGGACTTCAACGCCAAGGCCGTGCCCCAGATCGCCGACATGAGGGCGACCGGCTACCCGGCCGCCCCGCCGTTCGACGGCCAGAAGGCGTTCCAGTGCGCCGACAAGCCGGGCCGGCTCTCGATCAGCAAGCCCGACCCGACGATGTACCGCATCGGCTGCACGATGACCGGTGGTTCGTCCGGTGGCGGCTGGGTCGCGGAGGGCTCGGACGGCAAGCCCGCTCTGGTGTCCAACACCTCCATCGGCCCGGTGACGGCAGGCTGGCTCGCCGGTCCGCGCCTCGGCAAGGAGGCCAAGGGCGTCTACGGCGAGGTCAGCAAGAAGTTCGCCGACAAGTAGACGGCAAGTAGCCGACCGGCGGTTCGTTGCCGGTAGTCCGTTGCCGGTATTCAGTGATCGGTAATTGCCTGATGTACGAGGCGGGGTCGCCGCAAACCTTCACGACCCCGCCTCCGTTCGTCCCCAAACACACAGGCATAGTGAGGTGTCGCCTCGGCGGGAAGCTTTCGGAGCATCCACGCCCGCACATGACACGTACATGGCAATTGCAGCATTTCACGTTCAATACGGGGGTTACAGCACCATGCACTCCACTCGTGTGCCCTTGGCGCGCAGTCGCGGGCGGCGTCTCGCACTCGCCGCCACCGGGCTCGCCGCGACTCTGGCACTTACCGCCACGGCCTGCGGTCCGAGCGACGACAAGGCCAGTGACAAGACGGACTCCGGCTCCTCCCAAGGCGCGGACGCGGACAAGGGTTCCGACACCGGCTCCGACGCAAAGCTGCCCGCGGACCTCGCCGACAAGCTGAAGAAGCACGGCATCGACCCGGACAAGTGGAAGGACGGGGCCTGGAAGAACTGGAACAAGGACGACTGGCTCCGCGAGTCCAAGGACTTCGTCAACCCGGTCATCGAGGGCCTCTGGAAGCCCGAGCGGATGAAGGACGCCAAGGACCCGAACAAGACGATCGCCGCGAAGGACGCCGCAGCCGACCAGGGCGCGACCGACCCCGAGCCGTCGCCGGTCCAGGCCAAGCGCGAGAAGACGCCCTACCACGAGAACGCCGCCCCGGTCGGCAAGATCTTCTTCGACGCCCCCGAAGGCTCGATGGTCTGCTCCGGCACGGTCGTGAAGGACCCGCGCAACCCGGGCAAGTCCAATCTCGTGTGGACCGCGGGCCACTGCGTGCACGCCGGTTCCGCCGGTGGCTGGTACCGCAACATCACCTTCGTGCCCGCCTACAACGACCTGGGCAAGTCCGAGGCCGAGCTGAGCAACGCGGCCCCGCAGGAAGTCGCCCCCTACGGCCAGTACTGGGCCGACTGGGTCTCGACCTCCAACGAGTGGATCGACCAGGGCGCCGCTTCGGGCGGTGCCGGTGCGCCGTACGACTACGCCGTGCTGCACGTGAAGCCGGAGCAGGGATCCAAGTCCCTTGAGGAGACCGTCGGCAACGCGCTCGACGTCGACTTCACGACCCCCTCGACGCAGAGCGTGAGCTCGATGGGCGCCTGGGGCTACCCGGCCGCTCCCCCGTACGACGGCCAGATCATGCACAAGTGCGTCGACAAGCCGGGCCGTCTCTCGCTGACTTCCGCGCAGCCGACGATGTACCGCATCGGCTGCACCATGACCGGTGGTTCGTCCGGCGGCGGCTGGTTCCGGATGGTGGGCGGCAAGACCCAGCTGGTCTCGAACACCTCGATCGGCCCGGCCGAGAACACCTGGCTTGCCGGACCGCAGCTGGGCAAGGGTGCCGAGCAGGTCTACGACATGATGAGCGAGAAGTACGGCTCCAAGTAGCCGCACGGCGGGCGACCGCCGCACCTCGCACATGACGCGGCGAAGGCCCGCCCCCTACGAGAGGGGGCGGGCCTTCGTCATGTGATCCGCGTGCACTACACGGTCCGGGCCTGCGTTCAGCCCGCGACGGGGACGTACGGCGTGAGGTCCGCCGCCAGTTCCTCGTGCACCCGCGCCTTGAGCAGCGTGCCCTCGGCGGTGTGCTCCTCGGAGAGCACCTCGCCCTCGGCGTGCGCCCGCGCGATGAGCTGACCGTGCGTGTACGGAACGAGGGCTTCGATCTCGATCTCGGGCCGCGGCAGTTCGGTGTCGATCAGTGCGAGCAGCTCTTCGATGCCCGCGCCCGTGCGGGCGGAGACCGCGATCGCGTGCTTCTCGTTGCGCAGCAGCCGCTGGAGGACCAGCGGATCGGCCGCGTCCGCCTTGTTGACGATCACGATCTCGGGCACGTCGGTCGCGCCCACATCGCGGATCACCTCGCGCACGGCGGCCAGCTGCTCCTCCGGCACCGGGTGCGAACCGTCCACCACGTGCAGGATCAGGTCGGACTCGCCGACCTCTTCCATGGTGGAGCGGAACGCCTCGACGAGGTGGTGCGGCAGATGCCGTACGAACCCGACGGTGTCGGCCAGGGTGTAGATCCGGCCGCTCGGCGTCTCGGCCCGGCGCACGGTCGGGTCGAGGGTGGCGAACAGGGAGTTCTCCACCAGGACGCCCGCACCCGTGAGGCGGTTGAGCAGGGAGGACTTGCCCGCGTTCGTGTAACCGGCGATCGCGACCGAGGGCACCTTGTTGCGCTTGCGCTCCTGGCGCTTGATCTCGCGGCCCGTCTTCATGTCCGCGATCTCCCGGCGCATCTTCGCCATCTTCTCGCGGATCCGGCGGCGGTCCGTCTCGATCTTGGTCTCGCCGGGACCACGCGTCGCCATGCCGCCGCCACCGCTGGAACCGCCGCCGCCCATCTGACGGGAGAGCGACTGACCCCAGCCACGCAGGCGCGGGAGCATGTACTGCATCTGGGCAAGGGCGACCTGCGCCTTGCCCTCTCGGGACTTGGCGTGCTGGGCGAAGATGTCGAGGATCAGGGCGGTCCTGTCGACCACCTTGACCTTGACGACGTCTTCGAGGTGAATCAGCTGGCCAGGGCTCAGCTCACCGTCACAGACGACGGTGTCGGCCCCGGTCTCGACGACGATGTCACGCAGCTCCAGAGCCTTGCCGGATCCGATGTACGTGGCCGGGTCGGGCTTGTCGCGGCGCTGGATGACGCCGTCGAGCACGAGCGCGCCCGCCGTCTCGGCGAGGGCGGCCAGCTCGGCGACCGAGTTCTCCGCGTCCTGCACCGTGCCCGAGGTCCACACGCCGACCAGCACCACTCGCTCCAGACGGAGCTGTCGGTACTCGACTTCGGTGACGTCCTCGAGCTCGGTGGAGAGGCCGGCGACGCGGCGCAGGGCCGCGCGCTCGGAGCGGTCGAACTGCTCGCCGTCCCGATCTCCGTCGTGTCCGTGGCTCCAGGCGACGTCCTCTTCCATCAGGGCATCGGCCCGAAGACCTTCGGAGTAGTTCTGCGCGAGGCTCTGCGCGTCCTGGGAAGGGGAAGAGGAGGAGGTCATTGGATCCTTAACGTCGATGGGACTCGTCATGGTGGTCAACGCTCCGGGCCGCCCCGAGATTCCCCGGGCCGACCGATACCGGCCCTGAGATGCCCCCGAAGGGTTTCCCCGGACCCGCAGCGGCGCCGACCTGAAGAATGGTTGCACGGAACGGCCCGTCTCGTCACGGGGTTATTTCCCTGCGGGAGCCGCCTTACGCCAGTCCGGGTGCCCCGGCATCGGCGGCGTCTTCGCGCCGTACAGCCAGGCCTCGAAGAATCCGCTCAGGTCACGGCCGGAGACCGACGAGGCGAGCCGCACGAAGTCCTCGGTCGTCGCGTTCCCGTCCTGGTAGGTCCGCACCCAGTCACGCTCTAGGCGCTCGAAGTCGCGGTGCCCGATCTCCTGCCGCAGCGCGTAGAGGACCAGCGCGCTGCCGTCGTAGACGACCGGGCGGAAGATGCTGATCTTCTGCCCCGGCTCAGGGCCCTTCGGCGCTGCGGGCGGTCCGCCCGCGGCACGCCAGCCGTCGGACTGGCGATAGGCCTCACGCATCCGCTTCTGGAGGGGCTTCTTCGCCTTCTCCTCGGCGAAGAGTGCCTCGTACCAGGTGGCGTGTCCTTCGTTGAGCCAGAGATCGGACCAGGAGCTCGGGCTCACGCTGTCGCCGAACCACTGGTGCGCCAGCTCGTGCACCATGATCGAGTCCACGTACCACTCGGGGAACTCGGGCCGCTTGAACAGGTCGCTCTCGAAGAGCGAGAGGGTCTGCGTCTCGAGTTCGAAGCCGGTCTGCGCCTGCGCCATCAGCACCCCATAGGCCTCGAAGGGGTAGCGGCCGACCTTCCCCTCCATCCAGCCGATCTGGTCCGGCGTCTTCTTCAGCCAGCGCTCCACCTTCTCGCGGTCCTTGGTGGGCACCACGTCGCGTACGGGGAGGCCGTGCGGCCCGGAGCGCCGCACCACGGTGGAGCGGCCGATGGAGACCTGCGCGAGTTCCGTCGCCATGGGGTGGTGGGTGCGGAAGACCCGGGTCGTGGTGGACCCGGTGTGCGCCGTGGCGACGGGCAGGCCGTTGGCGACGGCGGTGAGCCCCTTCGGGGTGGTGACGCGGAACGTGAACCGCGCCTTGTCGGCGGGGTGGTCGTTGCTCGGGAACACGCGGTGCGCGGCGTCGGCCTGGTTGGCCATGGCGAGCCCGTCGGAGGTGGGCACCCAGCCGCCCTCCTGGTCCTTGGTGGGCGCGGGGTCGCTGGTGTGCCGGACGGTGATCCGCATGTTCTCGCCCGGGCCGAGCGGCCGCGAGGGTGTGACGACCAGGTCCTCACCGGTGGATTCGAAGCGGGCGGGAGCGCCGTTGACCTCTACGGAGCGCACCTTGCCGTGGGCGAAGTCGAGGTTGATCCGTTCCAGCGGAGCACTCGTCCGCGCGTCGATCACCGTCGTGGCGTCGAGCGGCTTCTTGTTGTCGCCGCGGTACGTGAAGTCGATGTCGTACGACATGACGTCGTAGCCGGGGTTTCCCAGGTGCGGGAAGAGCCGGTCGCCGATGCCGAGCGGTTTGGCCGGTGACGGCACACTCGCGGCGAGAAGCGTGGCGGAGGCGGCCGCGGCCAGGAGCGCGGTCGCGATGCGAAGAGTCTTCGGCCGCGAGGCCTTGACCCGGGGGGTGAGCAGCATGAACTACCGCTATCAGCGCGGACCTTCCACACCGGTGTCGGCGCGCGACATGCCACTCGAACGAGTCGCCAGTAGGCGGCTGCGGCGACGCTGACACCCCGGAGCGCGCTGCTACGGAGTCGCCGCCGCCGGGTGCTGGGCGCGGCTGACGTCGTACACCCCGGGCACCGCACGCATCGCGCGCATCAGCCCCGGAAGGTGGTCCGCGTCCGGGAGTTGCAGCGTGTACGTGTGGCGCACGCGCTGCTGGCTCGGCGGCTCGACGGTCGCCGACATGACCTCGACGCCCTCCATGGCGATGGCCTCGGTGAGGTCGGCCATCAGGTGCGCCCGCCCGAACGATTCGGCGATCAGCGTGACCCGGCACTCCGCGCTGTCCCCCCAGCGCACTCCGACCTCGGCGCGGCCCACTTCCTTCATGCGTGCGACCGCGGAGCACTCGACGCGGTGCACGGTGACGACGCCGCCGCGCACGGCGAAGGCGGTCACCTCGTCGGGGGGCACGGGCGTACAGCAGCCCGCGAGCCGTACGCTCGCGCCTTCCCTGTCCACGACGGCGTTCGCCGCGGCGGGTCGGGGGAAGTCGGCGGCCTGCGGCGGGGGCGTGGGCTTCTCCGGGGACGACGCGGCGGGAGCCGACGCGGGCGTGGGGTGGGTCGTGAGCCAGCGCCGGATGGCGATCCGGGCGCCGGGCGTGCGCGCGTGGTCGAGCCACTCGCGCGATGGCCCGGACGCCGCGTCCTGCCCCATGAGCAGCTGGACCGTGTCGCCGTCCCGCAGGACCGTGCTCAGCGTCGCCAGGCGTCCGTTGACCCGTGCGCCGATGCAGGCGTGGGCGTCCTCGCCGTACTGGGCGTAGGCGGCGTCCACGCAGCTCGCCCCTGCGGGCAGTCCGAGCGTGCCGCCGTCGGGGCGGAAGACGGCGATCTCGCGGTCCTGGGCGAGGTCTTCGCGGAGCGTGGACCAGAACGTGTCCGGGTCGGGGGCCGCTTCCTGCCAGTCGAGCAGGCGGGAGAGCCAGCCGGGCCGGGTGGGGTCGGCGCGCTCGCCCTCGAAGGAGTCGCCGGAAGGGGTGCCGGATGCGGTATCGGACTGCTCCTCCGAAGGAGGAGCGTACGGATTGCGCAGGGCGACGACGCCGGCCTCGGCCACCTTGTGCATCTGGTGCGTACGGATGAGGACTTCGGCGACCTCTCCGTCCGGGCGGGCCACGGCCGTGTGCAGCGATTGGTAGAGGTTGAACTTCGGTACGGCGATGAAGTCCTTGAACTCCGACACCACCGGCGTGAAGCACGTGTGGAGCTCCCCGAGCACGCCGTAACAGTCCGCGTCCTCGTTCACCAGGACCAGGAGCCGTCCGAAGTCCGCCGCCCGCATCTCGCCGCGTTTGCGGTGCACCCGGTGGACCGAGACGAAGTGCCGCGGCCTGATGAGGACCTCCGCGGCGATGCCCGCCTCGCGCAGTACGGCCCGGACGTCGTCGGCCGTCCTTTCCAGGGGGTCGCCGCCGTCCGCCTCGTTGGCCGCGATCAGCTCCTGGACCCGGGAGTACTCCTCCGGCAGGAGGATCGCGAAGACGAGGTCCTCCAGCTCGGTCTTGAGCGCCTGCACGCCGAGGCGTTCGGCGAGCGGAATGAGCACGTCCCGCGTCACCTTGGCGATCCGCGCCTGCTTCTCGGGGCGCATGACGCCGAGCGTGCGCATGTTGTGCAGGCGGTCGGCCAGTTTGATCGACATGACGCGTACGTCGTTGCCGGTGGCCACGAGCATCTTGCGGAAGGTCTCCGGCTCGGCGGCCGCCCCGTAGTCGACCTTCTCCAGCTTGGTGACGCCGTCGACCAGATAACAGACGTCGTCGCCGAATTCCGTACGTACCTGATCGAGCGTCACGTCCGTGTCCTCGACGGTGTCGTGGAGCAGGGACGCGGTCAGTGTCGTGATCTCGGCGCCCAGTTGCGCCAGGATCAGCGTCACCGCGAGCGGATGTGTGATGTACGGCTCACCGCTCTTGCGCATCTGACCGCGGTGGGAGGACTCCGCGAGCACCCACGCGCGCCGCAACGGCTCCAGATCCGCGTCCGGGTAATGGGCGCGATGGGCTTCCGCCACATGGCCGATCGCGTCCGGCAAACGGTCCCGGGTGGCGGGCCCCATCAGGGCCGCCCGTCCGAGCCTTCGCAGGTCAAGCCTCGGACGACCGCGCCTGCGCTGCGCTGCGGGCGTCACGGGCCCAGACATCGCAGGGTTTGTAGCCTCCGCACTCATGGGCACCTCCGGCTGCTCCGACCGGCGGTGAGCGGACGACGACATGCTCCGTCCGGGCCGGTGCTTGATGCTACCGAGCCCATCACGCGCCGCTGACCGCCTCTCGCCGAGCGTGAAACGGATCACCCATTCGAGCGACAGTTCACGGGTTTACAGTTTCGAGCCATTCCGCGTCGATCTCGCCTTCGGCGACGATCACCGCGGGGCCCGTCATCTCGATCTCGCCGTCGGGCCGCTCGGTGATCACCAGGCTCCCACCAGGCAGATCGACGGTGTACGTGACCGGCGAACCGGTCGCCGCCGGGTCCACCCCGTCCCTGCGGGCCGCCGCGACGGCGACGGCGCACGCGCCCGTGCCGCACGAGCGGGTCTCGCCCGCGCCGCGCTCGTGCACGCGCATGGCGACGTGACGCGGGCCACGGTCGACGACGAACTCGACGTTCACGCCGTCAGGGTAGGCCGAGACGGGGCTGAATGGCGGCGGGTCGTGCAGAGTCCCGGCGTGGGCCAGGTCGTCCACGAAGGCGACCGCGTGGGGATTGCCCATGTTCACGTTGCGCGCCGGCCAGTGGCGGTCGCCCACGGAGACGGCGACATCCCCTTCGGGGAAGAGCGCCTTGCCCATGCCGACGGTGACGTCCCCACCGGCAGCGGCCTTGGCGATGTGCACGGTCTTCACGCCACCACGGGTCGCGACGGCCAGATCGCCCTCGCCCACCAGGCCGGCGCGCTGCAGATAGCGGGCGAAGACGCGCACGCCGTTGCCGCACATCTCGGCGATCGAACCGTCGCCGTTGCGGTAGTCCATGAACCACTCGGCCTCGGCGGCCAGGTGGCGTGCCTCGGGGTGTGCCGCGGAACGCACGACATGCAGCAGGCCGTCTCCCCCGATGCCCGCGCGGCGGTCGCACAGGACGGCCACAGCGGCCGGGGGCAGCTCGATGGCGTTCTCGGGGTCCGGGACGATCACGAAGTCGTTCTCGGTCCCGTGCCCCTTGAGGAAGGCGATCCGCGTGCTCATTCCTCGATCGTACGGGGTGCCGACGACACTCGGTCCGTACGGTGCCCATCAGAGCCCTGACCTGGCAGGACGCCGTCAGCGAAGGCGGGCGACGCGCCACACGGCGAGGACGGCGACGGCCAGGAACACCAGGGCGTACGCGCAGACGATCCGCCAGTCCGGGCGGCGTCCGGAACCGCGCTCCGGCAGCCCCGGCCAGGTGTGACCCACGCGGCGCGCGGCCATCATGCCCCAGCCTGCGGCGCAGCAGCTGATCAGGAGCCCGAGCATGGCGACGACGGCTCCGCCGTCACCGAACTCGAAGGCGAGCGGGAAGGCGAACATCAGCGATCCCGCCGCGGCCAGGATGACGATCGGTGCGAGCTGCCAGATGCGCAGACGGCGCTGCGGGCGCAGTTCGACCTCGACCTCGGCCACGGCCATCTGGTCCGCGCCGGGACCGTCGTCGATCACGCCGTCCGGTTCCCCGTCGGGGCCGTCCGGGGTCAGCTCGCCGCCGCCATGTGCGGTGTCACGAGGGCCGGCCTCCATCGCCATCCGCCCTCCTACTCCGGACTCCACTGGTCGATCGATGGTCGATGATGGCACGGCGCCAGGGGCCGGGATGACCGCCTGAGCGTCCCGATGCCATCACGTGATCAGGCTGTGACCGCTCGTTCGACCAACGCCAGTGCCCGTCCTGGGAGTTCCCCTCGATCGGCCATGGCGCCACTGAGCCAGTGCACCCGGGGATCGCGGCGGAACCACGAGTCCTGACGGCGGGCGAAGCGCTTGGTCGCGCGCACGGTCTCCGCGCGCGCCTCGCCGTCGGTGCACTCCCCCGCGAGCGCCGCGAGCACCTGCTGGTACCCCAGTGCGCGCGACGCCGTACGCCCCTCTCGCAGTCCGACCGCCTCCAGAGCGCGCACCTCGTCGACGAGGCCCGCGGCCCACATGCGGTCCACGCGCGTGGCGATGCGTTCGTCGAGTTCGGGGCGGCCGACGTCGACGCCGATCTGGACGGTGTCGTAGACGGAGTCGTGTCCGGGGAGGTTGGCGGTGAAGGGCTTGCCGGTGATCTCGATGACCTCGAGGGCGCGGACGATCCGGCGGCCGTTGCTGGGGAGGATGGCCTGGGCCGCACCGGGGTCGGCGGCGGCGAGGCGGGCGTGGAGCGCGCCGGAGCCCCGGAGCTCGAGCTCCTCCTCCAGGCGGGCCCTGACCGCCGGGTCCGTACCCGGGAACTCCAGGTGATCCACGGCCCCCCTGACGTAGAGCCCGGAGCCGCCGACCAGGATCGGCCAGCGCCCGTCGGCAAGGAGACGGTCGATCTCGGCTCGCGCCAGCTTCTGGTACTCCGCGACGCTCGCCGCCTCCGTGACGTCCCAGATGTCGAGGAGGTGGTGCGGGACTCCGTCGCGCTCTTCGAGGGTCAGCTTGGCGGTCCCGATGTCCATCCCTCTGTAGAGCTGCATGGAGTCGGCGTTGACGACTTCGCCGCCGAGACGCTGGGCGAGGAAAACGCCCAGATCGGACTTTCCTGCCGCGGTCGGACCGACGACGGCGATGACCCGCGGTGCGGGAGCTGCTCTACTCACCGCCCCAGTCTCGCAAACACCGCGACCACTTCCCGAACGAGCTACGTGACGCCACGCGTCCGGGGTCGTTGCCTGTTGCGAGGTTCCAGCCGCCGGTTTTCGAGGACCGGCGACCCGGGCGGCGCAACAGGGCGCACCGGGCGGCGCGGGATTTCGCCCACACGAGTACCGTATGGAGTAGATATGGGCGTTTTTGCACGGTTCCGTAAGAAGTCCAAGGACACGGAAGAGGCGTCAACAACCGAGGCGTCGGCCGCCACCCTGACGGCCGAGCCGGAAGCGGCCGGGGAGTCCTCCGAGCCCGAGACCGGCAAGGAAGAGGCCAAGGCCGAAGCCGCCGCCGAGGACGAGACCAAGGCCGACACGAAGGCCGACGCCGACACCGAGGGCAAGACCGAGGACGAGGCGGAGAAGACCGAAGAGGCTGCCGCGGAGAACGTGGACATCCCGAAGCAGCAGTCCGCGGAGAAGGCCGCCGACAACGACGAGGCCGACGAGGGCGCCCGCAAGTGACTCTCCCAGCGAGGGAAGGTAACCGATGGGCTTCCTGCAGAGCCTGAAAGACAAGCTCGCCCCGGCGAAGGACAAGGTCGCGGGCCTCGCGCAACAGCACGGGGACAAGATCGACCAAGGTCTCGACAAGGCCGCGAAGGCGGTCGACGACAAGACCAAGGGCAAGTACAGCGACAAGATCCAGACGGGAACGGGCAAGGCGAAGGACGCCATGGACCGCCTCGCCGGGACGCCCGACGAGGGCAAGGGCCCGGGCGGCGACGCCGCCCCGCCGAAGCCCCCTCAGGCTCCCTGAACCATCGGCTGGATCACTCGTCGCTGCCGGCGGCGGCACAGCGCCGGAGCACCGGCTGAGTCAGCCGACCGGGTCACTGAACGACACCGGCGGACGGCCGTGGAGCGCCACCAGCTCCGCGGCCGTCGCCGTGCGTCGTGCGGCCTTGACCAGGCCGCTACGACCAGGTGGCCACCAGATACCCGACGCCGTACGGAGCGTCCTCGTAGAGCAGCTCGCCGCTCAGGCCCGCCCCCTCGGCCGCGCCCGCGAGCACCTGCCACGGAGCCCGCCCCGCCGCCTTCAGTTCGTACGCCAGCTCCTCGTCGAGCGCCTTGAGCGCCTCGACGTCCGCCGCCCCCAGCGCACGAGCGATCTCCGCGTCGAACCCGGCCGCCCGCTCGTCGAGATAACCCGGCGCCTTCAGCGTGCGGCACGCGCTGGCATCGCCCATCACCAGCAGAGCGACCCGCTCACCCAGCGCCGCGATGTCCCCTCCGACTCGAATGCACCGCTCGGCCGCCAGAGGCTCCCCCACCCCGAGCCCTTCCAGCGGGGCCGCCGACCACTCCGTACGGTCGAGCAGCCAGGAGGCGACGGCGAGGGAGGCCGGAAGTTCACGCTCCGCCGCAGCTTCCGGGGCACCGTCCGTGCCGTCCGTGCCGTCATCGTCCGAGCGCCCGAGGCGCACGTCGAGGTCCACGCCGAAACCGCGGAAGGACCCACGGGCGCCCTGCTGATGCGGGCCACGCCCGCTCTGCTCGGCGGGGCCGACCACGACGAGCCGGTCGGGCCGCGAGGCCGCGAGCACCCCGACGGCGTCCGTGCACGCGGCACGCGCGGCGTCCAGTTCGGGGGCAGCGCCCGCGGCGACCTCGGGGACGAGCAGGGGCGGGCAGGGGCAGACGGCTGCGGCGACAAGCATGATCGGCAGCGTAACGCGCGCCCGCGCGCTAGTAGGCGATCGGGCCCGAGTCCCACTCCAGCTCGGAGATCGAGAAGCGGTAGGGGAAGGAGCCCCCGGACGAGCCGTCGCCGATCACCATCCAGCCGTCGGCCGTGCGGTAGCGCCGCATGCGTACGGGATAGCGCGGGTGCTTGGGGCGGTAGAGGCGGACGAACTCCGCGAACCGCTCCACCGCTTCCTCATGCGTGCCGTCCACCGTGGCCATCAGCTCGAACAGATGCCACGCCCCCGGCCCCGGAGGGTTCTCCATCATCAGCGCCCAGCGCGCCATCAGCCCCTCCCCCGTCCCCGTCGCTCGCCCCGGTCAGTCGCAGCCGCAACCGCTGCCCGCGGCCACCGGGAGCGGCTCGGGGGCGCCGACCTTCGGCAGTCCGAGCATCACGCCCGCGGGCTTGGCCGCCGCCTCGGTGTTGCGCTTCTCCCAGGCGTCACCCGCGCGCGTGGGGCGCACGTTCAGGACGGGGCCCTCGGCGAGCAGGTGGTGCGGCGCCGCGTAGGTGATCTCGACCGTCACGACGTCACCGGGGCGGACCTCGGTGTCCGGCTTGGTGAAGTGGACCAGGCGACTGTCGGGGGCGCGTCCGGAGAGGCGGTGGGTGGCGCCGTCCTTGCGGCCCTCGCCCTCGGCGACCATCAGCTCCAGGGTCCTGCCGACCTGCTTCTTGTTCTCGTCCCAGGAGATCTCCTCCTGGAGGGCGGAAAGACGCATGTAGCGCGCCTGCACGACCTCCTTGGGGATCTGCCCCTCCATGGTCGCCGCGGGCGTACCGGGGCGCTTGGAGTACTGGAAGGTGAAGGCGTTGGCGAAGCGGGCCTCACGGACCACGTGCATCGTCTGCTCGAAGTCCTCCTCGGTCTCCCCGGGGAAGCCGACGATGATGTCGGTGGAGATCGCCGCGTCGGGCATGGCGGCGCGGACCTTCTCGATGATGCCGAGGAAGCGGTCCTGGCGGTACGAGCGGCGCATCGCCTTGAGGATCGGGTCCGAGCCGGACTGGAGCGGCATGTGCAGCTGCGGCATCACGTTCGGGGTCTCGGCCATGGCGGCGATCACGTCGTCCGTGAAGTCGCGCGGGTGCGGCGACGTGAAGCGCACGCGCTCCAGGCCCTCGATCTTCCCGCAGGCCCTAAGGAGCTTGCTGAAGGCCTCGCGGTCACCGATGTCCGAGCCGTACGCGTTCACGTTCTGGCCGAGCAGGGTGATCTCGGAGACGCCCTCACCGACGAGTGCCTCGATCTCGGCGAGGATGTCGCCGGTCCTGCGGTCCTTCTCCTTGCCGCGCAGGGCGGGCACGATGCAGAACGTGCAGGTGTTGTTGCAGCCCACGGAGATGGAGACCCACGCCGCGTAGGCGCTCTCGCGGCGCGTGGGCAGCGTCGAGGGGAACGCCTCGAGCGACTCGGCGATCTCGACCTGCGCCTCTTCCTGGACGCGGGCGCGCTCCAGGAGCACCGGCAGCTTGCCGATGTTGTGCGTACCGAAGACGACGTCGACCCAGGGCGCCTTCTTGACGATG
Organism: Streptomyces sp. NPDC031274; assembly: GCF_055570235.1. Taxonomy (NCBI): domain Bacteria; kingdom Bacillati; phylum Actinomycetota; class Actinomycetes; order Kitasatosporales; family Streptomycetaceae; genus Streptomyces; species Streptomyces sp. NPDC031274. Next base: position 619,068 of record NZ_JBVIHP010000001.1, read on the forward strand.
GTGTCGCGGTCCTTCTGGGCCAGGCAGCCACCGACGGCGATCTGCATGCCGGGCCGCTTGGTCTTCATCGGCGCCAGGCGGCCGAGGTTGCCGTACAGACGGTTGTCGGCGTTCTCCCGCACGGCGCACGTGTTGAAGACGACCACGTCGGCGTCGCCGTCCGACCCCTCGGGCGCGCGTTCGTAGCCGGCGCCCTCAAGGAGACCGGAGAGGCGCTCCGAATCGTGGACGTTCATCTGGCACCCGTAAGTGCGTACCTCGTACGTTCCTTTGACGCCCACTGCCTGTCCCCGGTCTCCGCTGCTCATACGACAAGGGTAGGCGGTCGCCGGAGTGTCCCTGCCGGGAGCCGGGCCCTGGCCATCGCGGCGAGTGGCCTGGCAGGATCGCGCGCATGCTCAAGGCACCCCACCACCTCAGCAGGCGCCGCGCACTCCAGGGTGCGGCCGCCGCCCTCGTGGTCTTCGGACTCCTGATGTGGTGGCTCGTTCCGGTGGGCGACGACTCTCCGGAGGGCCGGATGACGTTCAGCACGGGCGTGAAGAACGCGGTGTACGAGCGGTACGGCAAGCTCCTGCGGACCGCGGTCTCCCATGACATGCCCAAGGTGGACGTGAAGCTGCTCAACAGCGAGGGCTCGCAGCAGAACGTCGAGCGGGTGGCCACGGGGAAGGCCGATTTCACCGTCGCGGCGGCCGACGCCGTCGCGAAGTACCGCCAGGAGGGGCGCGCGGGCGCGGAGCGGCTGCGGGGTTGTGCGCGGTTGTACGACGACTACGTTCAGCTCGTCGTCCGGCGTTCGTCGGACATCGGTAAGGCGCAGGACCTGCGGGGCAAGAAGGTGGCCGTGGGCCAGCCGCGCTCGGGCGTGCGGCTGATAGCGGACCGGGTGCTCAAGGCCGCCGGCCTCGATCCCGGCAAGGACCTCACGCCGGTGGACTCCGGTATCGACACGGCGCCCGAACTTCTGAAGAAGGGCGACATCGACGCCTTCTTCTGGTCGGGCGGACTGCCGACCCTCACCGTGGCCGAGCTCTCCGAGAAGTTCGACGTCCGGCTCGTCCCGCTCGGCGACCTCGTGGACGCGCTGCACAAGCAGGGCGGGGCCTCCCGCTACTACCGGGCGGCGGTGATGCCCGCCGACGCCTATCCCGCCGTTCAGCAGAGCGAGGCCGTACCGACCCTGGCGGTGGCGAACCTCCTGGTCACCACGGACCGGGCGGACCCGAAGCTGACCGAGGGTCTGACGCGCACGGTGATCGACAGCCGCGACCACATCGGCGACAAGGTGCACGCGGCCCAGCTGGTCGACCTGCGCACGGCGCTCTACACGGACCCGCTCGACCTGCACGAGGGCGCACGCCGCTACTACCAGTCGGTCAAGCCGTAGCGCTCAGACCCTGTCCGGCCGTGTCCGGACCCGTCGGATCCCGTCAGGTCCGGGTGGCGGGTTCGCCGCGCGGGACTCCGACGGTCACCCGCAGTCCGTGCGGCTCGTGCTGTTCGTAGGCGATCGAGCCGCCGCCCGCGGTGAGCAGGGCCCGCGAGATGGACAGACCGAGGCCCGAGCCCTGCACGTTCTGGTGGCGGTTGCTGCGCCAGAAGCGGTCGCCGATGCGGGCGAGCTCGTCCTCCGTGAGGCCGGGGCCGCCGTCGGTGATCACCACGGTCGTCAGCGCACCGCTCCAGGAGACCTCCACGCGCACCTCCTCGCCCTCGGGCGTGAACTTGAGGGCGTTGTCGATCACCGCGTCCAGGGCGCTGGACAGGGCGACCGGGTCGGCCCAGCCGGTGGTCGCCGGGCAGGTGCCGAGCAGCCGCACCCCGCGCTCCTCGGCGAGCGGCCGCCAGGCACCGACCCGTTCGGCCGTGAGCGCGCCGATGTCGGTGAGCCGCAGATCGGCCGCCGCGTGCTCGGCGAGGGCGAGGCCGAGGAGGTCGTCGAGGACCTGGGCGAGGCGCTTGCCCTCGGTGCGCACGGAGGCGATCTCCTCGTTGCCCTCGGGCAGTTCGAGGGCGAGCAGCTCGATGCGCAGCAGCAGGGCGGAGAGCGGGTTGCGCAGCTGGTGCGAGGCGTCGGCGACGAAGGCCCGCTGCTGCTCGAGGACGTCCTGGACGTTGTCGGCCATCTCGTTGAACGACCGGGCGAGGCGCTGGAGTTCGGGCGGTCCGCCCGCGGCCGCCACCCGCGACTTCAGTCTCCCGGTCGCGATGTCGTGCGTGGTCGCGTCCAGGACCCGCACCGGACGCAGCACCCAGCCGGTGAGGCGCAGCGCTGCACCGACGGCCAGGAGCATGGCCGCCGACTCTCCCGCGCCGATGAGCAGCCACCCTTGCAGCGTCTTCGAACGCATGCGCCCCGTAGGTGATTCGGTGACGACGACCGCGATGACGTCCCCGTCCCTGATCACCGGGGAGGCGACGACGAGCCGGCCGCGCTGCCAGGGCCACACCTGCTGCGGATCGTGACTTCCACGGGACCTGAGGGCCTCCTCGAAGGCCTCCCGCACCTCGGCGCCCCTGGGGGGCAGGAACCAGCTCCCCGGCGCGTGAGCCATGGGCTCACGGTCCCGGAAGAAGACGCCCGCCTTGATCCCGTAGACCTCGTGGTAGTAGCCGAGTTCGGTCTGGAGGGTTTCGCGGCGTTCATCCTTGTTCCGCAGGCGCGATCCCGTGGGACGTTTGGTGACGAACTGCGCGAGTGCCGCGAAGCGCGCCGTGTCGTCGATCCGGTCGACGACCACCTTCTGCTGCTGCGCCGCGGCCACGCTCACCGCGAGCGGGAAGCCGAGCGCGAGCAGTACCCCCGCCATGAGGACGATGAGCAGCGGGAGGAGGCGAGAACGCACCTGACCTCGCTACGCGCTACGCGGCCGGGACGACGAGCCGATAGCCCACGCCCCGCACGGTCTCGATCAGGGCCGGCATGTGCAACTTGGAGCGCAGGGAAGCGACATGCACCTCAAGAGTGCGCCCCGTTCCCTCCCAGCTGGTGCGCCACACCTCGCTGATGATCTGCTCCCGGCGGAACACCACACCGGGCTGCTGCGCGAGAAGCGCGAGCAGGTCGAACTCCTTGCGGGTCAGCTGGACCGTCGAACCGTCCACACTGACCTGCCTGGTGGGCAGTTCGATGCGTACGGAACCGAGGCGCAGTTCGCTGTCCGCGGGCCCCGCGGCAGCGCCGGACGGGGGCCGCCGGATGACCGCGTGGATGCGGGCGATCAGCTCCCCTGTGTCGTACGGCTTCACCACGTAGTCATCGGCCCCGAGATTCAGACCATGGATCCGCGAGCGCACGTCGGCACGCGCGGTCACCATGATCACGGGCGTCGACCCGCGCTTGCGGATCTTTCCGCAGACCTCGTAGCCGTCCTGATCGGGCAGCCCCAGATCGAGGAGCACGACTCCGAAGGGTGCCGTTTTGCCGGGCAGCAGGGCCTGCAGCGCTTCTTCTCCGCTGCGTGCGTGCACGACGTCGAAGCCGTGCCTGGCCAGGACCGCGGACAGGGCCGCCGCCACGTGATTGTCGTCCTCGACGAGGAGCAGTCTCATGCGGGCCCCCTCCGGTTCATCGGTCGTTCCGTTCGCGCTCGCCGATGGCCGGTACGCGCGCGTGCACAGGCACCAACGCATCCACGCCGATAGGTAAGGACCGCGTCAAGAGGGTTCGGGCCACGGGCACGTTCCGTTACGCAGCCGGTACGTGCGGGGGCGTCCCCTTCACGCGGAGTGTCCGGTTGCGGCCGGATCGTTATGCTCAATTTCCCCTCAGATGTAATGACGCTGGTCGCACCGGGTTATTACTGTCCTCCCAACCGAGGAGGATGGAGCAACAAGCCGTGACCGAAGTATCGGTGACCAAGGACGCCATACCGCCTGGAGCGGACGACCTGGTCGTGCTGAAGAACGTCAACAAGCACTTCGGCGCTCTGCACGTCCTCCAGGACATCGACCTGACCGTCACCCGCGGTGAGGTCGTCGTCGTGATCGGCCCCTCCGGGTCGGGCAAGTCGACCTTGTGCCGCGCCATCAACCGCCTGGAGACGGTCGAGTCGGGAGACATCTCGATCGACGGCAAGCCGTTGCCCCAGGAGGGCAAGGAGCTCGCCCGTCTCCGTGCGGACGTGGGCATGGTCTTCCAGTCCTTCAACCTTTTCGCGCACAAGACCGTGCTCGAGAACGTGATGCTGGGCCAGACCAAGGTGCGCAAGACGTCCAAGGCGGAAGCAGAGACGAAGGCACGCGCACTTCTGGACCGCGTGGGTGTCGCCACGCAGGCCGACAAGTACCCCGCGCAGCTCTCCGGTGGTCAGCAGCAACGCGTCGCGATCGCACGCGCGTTGGCGATGGACCCCAAGGTGATGCTCTTCGACGAGCCCACGTCGGCGCTCGACCCGGAGATGATCAACGAGGTCCTGGAGGTCATGCAGCAGCTCGCGCGTGACGGCATGACCATGGTCGTGGTCACCCACGAGATGGGCTTCGCACGGTCGGCGGCCAACCGCGTCGTCTTCATGGCGGACGGCCGGATCGTCGAAGAAGCCGTGCCGGACCAGTTCTTCAGCAACCCGCGCAGCGACCGGGCCAAGGACTTCCTGTCGAAGATCCTTAAACACTGAGGCTCCTACGTCGTCTCAACGCCAGTCGAATCAAAGGATGTTCACCATGAAGCTCCGTAAGTCCGCCGCCGCAGTAGCGGCGATCGCCGCGCTCTCACTTGCCGCCACGGCCTGCGGCGGCAAGGAGGGCTCCGCCGGCGACAAGCCGGAAGGACCGGACACCTCCGGCGCCAAGGCCCTCAGCTACGACGTCAAGAAGGACGCGTCGGTCGACTCGTCCGTCTTCAAGGCAGCCAAGAAGCGCGGCAAACTGGTGATCGGCGCCAAGGCCGACCAGCCGTACCTGGGCTTCCAGGACCAGTCGACCAAGGAGTACTCCGGCTTCGACATCGAGATCGCCAAGATGATCGCGGCCGATCTCGGCTTCTCGCCGAAGCAGATCGAGTGGAAGACCGTCGACTCCGGCGCGCGTGAGACCGCGGTCGCCAAGGGCGACGTCGACCTGATGATCGGCACGTACACGATCAACCCCGAGCGCAAGAAGCAGATCGACTTCGCGGGACCGTACTTCCACGCCGGCGCCTCGCTCCTGGTCCGCAAGGACGAGAAGGAACTCACGGGCCCGGAGACGGTCCGCGGCAAGAAGGTCTGTTCCATCGTCGGTTCCACGCCGCTGCAGAACATCAAGAAGCCGAAGTACGGCGCCAAGGTCACCGAGCTCTCCAAGTACTCGGAGTGCGTCGCCCAGCTCCTGAACAACCAGGTCGACGCCGTCACCACGGACGACGCGATCCTGATGGGCTACGCGGCGCAGAACAAGGGCAAGCTCAAGGTCGTCGGCAAGCCGTTCTCGGACGAGCCCTACGGTGTCGGTCTGAAGAAGGGCGACGCGGCCCTGCAGACGGCCGTCGCGGACGCCATCAAGGCGCACGAGGAGAACGGCGACTACAAGAAGGCCTACGACGCCACCCTCGGCAAGTCCGGCTCCGACTACAAGGACCCGCCGGCCTTCACCGACCCGAAGTAGTCCGGCACGTCCCGCTCCGCCCGCACCCATCAGCGGTGCGGAGCGGGACGTCCGCTGCCCGCATCGCTGCCGGACCTGTCGCACAACCCTGCCACCGCCCCCGGCCCCGCCGGCCGGGGCCCGTCGCGATCACCTGCGACCCGTCGCGAAAGACCTCGCGGAGAATTCATGGACGTACTGCTCGACAACCTGTCGCTTTTCCGCGAAGGGTTTTTGGGGACTCTGAAGCTGACCGCATCCAGCGCGCTCGTGGCTGTGCTGGCCGGGGTCATCATCGCCGGGTTCCGGGTATCACCCGTACCGCCGCTGCGAATATTCGGAACCCTCTGGGTCACGCTGCTGCGGAACACCCCTCTGACTCTGCTTTTCCTTGTGGCGTTCTTCGTCGTGCCCAAGGTTCTCTACCCCGACCTCGACTCGTTCCTCCTCGCCACGCTCGCCTGCGGTTTCTACACGTCGGCGTTTGTCGCCGAAGCCGTCCGCTCAGGCATCAACACCGTGCCGCTCGGCCAGGCGGAGGCGGCCCGAGCCATCGGGCTCAGCTTCGCCCAGACGATGCGGCTCATCGTCCTGCCCCAGGCCACGCGCACGGTGGTGCCGCCGCTCTCCAGCATCTTCATCGCCCTGACGAAGAACACCGCCATCGCGGGCGCCTTCGACAACGTCGAGTTGTTCAACATCTCCAAGACGCTGAGCAATGAGGGCTACGACATCGTGATGATCTTCTTCTGGATCACCATCGCGTACCTGATCATCACGTACGCCATCAACGGCCTCTTCCGACTCCTTGAGCACCGCCTGGAGGTCGCCCGATGAGTGCCAACGTTCTCTTCGACGCCCCCGGCCCCAAGGCCCGCGTCCGCAACATCATCTACAGCGTTGTCGGCAGCGCGGCTCTCCTGGGCGGCATTGTCTGGATCATTCTTCGCCTGAACAGCAAGGGCGAGTTCGAAGGTGACCTCTGGGACATCTTCAACTACACCGGAATTCAGCAGAACATTCTGGACGCCCTCGTCGCCACGCTGAAGGTGTTCGCCCTGGCGGGCATCTTCTCGCTGGTGTTCGCCGTGGTGCTCTGTGTGGCCCGGCTCTCCGAGCACAAGCCGGTGCGCTGGTTCGCCGTCGCCTTCATCGACCTCTTCCGGTCGATTCCGCTGCTCATCACCATCTTCGCGTTCTGGGTCGGCCTGGTCGGCAACATGACCCCGTTCTGGGCGCTGGTGATCGGCCTGACCATCTACAACGGATGCGTCCAGGCCGAGGTGCTCCGTGCGGGCATCAACGCGGTGCCCAAGGGGCAGAAGGAGGCCGCCTACGCCCTGGGTATGCGCAAGACCCAGGTCATGGGTTCGGTGCTCTTCCCGCAGGCGATCCGGTCGATGCTGCCGACCATCATCAGCCAGCTGGTGGTGACGCTGAAGGACACCTCGCTCGGATTCTTCGTCCTCTACCCCGAGCTGCTCCAGTCGGCCCGGCTGATCGCCAACAACACACCGGTCAACGGCGTGTACCCGTTCGTCCAGACGGTCACCGTGTTCGGCGCCATCTACATCGGGCTCTGCCTGCTCCTGTCCTCGCTTGCCACCTGGATCGAGAAACGCGGACGGCGCGCCAAGACCGGTATCGCCGTCGCAGCGGCCGCCGAACCGGCCGAGGCACCCGGTGTCCTCGATCCCGCCGCGCCGCAGGGCCCCGCCGCCGGGGACACCGCAGCAGCGGACGTACAGCCGGGTGACAGCCCGGAGAAGAAGAACTGACGCGATCCCAGCGGCAGTGATGCTCTGTCAGCAGCGCATGTCTCAGGGCCCGTCGAATCCGTTCGACGGGCCCTGACGCATGTCCCACCGGGCGCCCCCACGAACCATCCCAGAGGAAGCCCGGCCACCCGTGCGTCCAGCTTGACGGCTCGCCGAGCAGTCTGTTGCATACGTTCTGTGATCGCGCACCGGGCTCCAACTGTAAGTTCCTGTACGTACGTCCAGCGCTCCCGGGCCCTTGCGGCGGGAGGGTGCGTCCCGTGGACCCGGTGATCGTCGTCGGCGCGGGACCCGTGGGTCTCACGCTCGCCCTGGCACTCGCGCGTCACTCCGTACCCACCGTCGTACTCGACGAAGGTCCCGGCAAGGACGAACAGCGGCCCGCGAGAACCGTCGTCCTGCGGGATGACACCGCGGCCCTCATGGAGCGGCTCACCGGTCACTCGTTCGGTGACCAGGAATCCGGCGCGCGATGGATCGGCCTGCGGTCCCTGCGGCGCAAGCAGCTGATGCGGGAGCTCACGTTCAGTGACCAGACGCCCGCCCCGCTGCATGTGCCCCAGCACGCGCTGACGGGCGCCCTGCGCGCGGCCATCGCCGAGGAACGTCTGGTCAAGATCGCGGTGGAGAGCAAGCTCGACTCCCTGGAGCAGGACGCGGGCGGCCTCACGGCCCACACGCGCGGCCCCAAGGACACCTGGTGGCGCGGCAGTTATCTGGTGGCCTGCGACGGACCTCGGTCGACCGTGCGCAAGCTCCTCGACGTCCGCTTCCCGGGACGCACGGCTGTCGAACGACACGCCGTGGCCGCGTTGCGCACGGAACTTCCCGGACCCGGCGAGGCGTTGTTGCATCGGATGCCTCCGTGGCGCCACGGAGGCGCCGAGGTGACGGGCCGCCCGCTCGCCGACGGGGTGTGGCGGCTCGACTGGCTGCTGCCGCCGCGCGGTGATCTCGTGACGCCCGACGCCCTGGTGGTCCGCATCCGCGAGACCCTCGCGGGCTGGTGCGGGGGCTCCACGCCGCCGTACGAACTGCTCGACACGGGTGTGCACACCGTCCACCACCGCCTTGCCCGGCGGTGGCGGGTCGACCGTGCCTTCCTCGCGGGGGACGCCGCGCACCTGCTCGGCGCGCTCGGTACGCAGGGGCTCGACGAAGGGCTGCGGGACGCGGACAATCTCGCCTGGAAGCTGGCCCTCGCCTGGCATCACGGCCCGCGGGACGCCCTGCTCGACAGCTATCAGACCGAGCGGCGGGCGAGCGTCGCCGCACGCCTGCGCGCCGCCGATCAGTCACTGCCGATACTGCGGGGCGGCGGAGGCCTGCGCTCGTACGTGCCGGGGTCGGCGCGCGGGCACGACACGCTCCTCACCGACGGCCATGTGGGCCGCGGGCCCCTCGGCGCGCCCACGTCGTACGCGGAGTCACCGCTGGCGCCCGCGCCCTCGGAATCCGAGGTGGCCGTGGACACGGAGCCGGGGGCGCCCGTGGCCGATGTGCCGGTGACGGCGCCCGACGGCTCCTTCGTGCGGCTGCGGGACCGGCTCGGCGTGGGGCATCTGCTCGTCGTCCTCGTCGCGCCCGGCACGGTGGTGTGGGAGCGGCGACACTGGGTGACGGCCGGGATCATGCCCCGGCTCGCCGCCGCCGTCACGGCGCTGCCGCACCCGGCCGAACTTCTCGTCGCGGAGAGTTACCCCGGGGCCCCCGCGCACTCGGTGCTGCTCGTCCGCCCCGACGGTCACTTGGTCACCGCGCTCGGCGGGGTACGCCCCGCCGAGCTGTATACGGCGGCCGAGGCCGCTCTCGGCGGTGCGGTGCCGAAGCGTCGTGCGGACGGTGCGGACACTGCGGAGAAGGAGGAGAGCACGGCCGTCGCGAGTCGGCCGACCACCCAGTGAACAGGAGTTGACCGGTACGCAGCGTCATGGTCTACTCCGAAATATGACCGACACCGATGTGCGCCTGTGGCGGAGGGTCCATATGGACCTCATCCGCTATGCGGGCTGCGTGTGTCGCACGTCCTTCTGAATTCGCCTTCCCTCTGCGCGCCTGCCTCTTCGGCTCTTCGGCGCGCGTTTCCGCGAACTTCCAGGACGGTAGCTGTGTCTCCTTCTGTTTCCACCGGCTCGACTTCCGCCGGTTCCACCGGTTCCACCGGCTCGACTTCCACTGTTTCGGCTGTCCCCGCCACGCATGCCTCCACGGCGGCGCCCGCGCCCACCGCCGCCGAGCTTCTCGATTTCGTACGCCGCAGCGCGGCCGATCCCGAACTCATCGCCTCACTGCCGCTCGACCCCGAGGGACGTACCTGGCTGCGTCTGGAGGGGCCCGGCGGCAGCGAGGCCTGGCTGATCGGCTGGCCGCCCGGCACCGGCACGGGCTGGCACGACCACGCGGAGTCGGTCGGTGCCTTCCTCACCGCCGCGGGCGCCCTCAAGGAGAACTCGCTCGCCGCCCGGCTGCCCACCGACGGCTGGAAGACCCTGGAGCTGTCCGAAGGCGTGGACCGCGAGCGCGAGTTGACGGCCGGCAAGGGCAGGGCGTTCGGCCAGAACCACGTACATGAGGTTCTGAACGAGTCCACGAGCGAGCACGCCATCTCCGTGCACGCCTACTATCCGCCGCTGCCCCGCATCCGCCGGTACAGCCGTACGGGCGCTGTCCTGCGCCTGGAGTCCGTGGAGCGCCCGGAGGACTGGCAGTGAGTGAACAGCCCGTAGACGCACGTTCCGCAGACGCACGTTCCGCAGATGTACGTCCCGTAGGCATCGACGAGTTGCTGGAGCGCGTGCGGCTCGACCTCGACCGGCTCACCCCGGAGGAGGCGCGCGACACCGCTGCCGCCGGGGGGCTTCTGGTCGACATCCGGTACGCGGCCCTGCGCGAGCGGGACGGTCTGATCCCCGGCGCCCTCGTCGTCGAACGCAATGAGCTGGAGTGGCGCCTGGACCCCCAGGGAAGCCACCGTGCCGCGGAGGCCGTGAGCCACGACCTGCGGGCCGTCGTGATCTGCAACGAGGGCTACGCGTCGAGTCTCGCGGCCGTCTCGCTGCGGCAGTTGGGGCTGCGGCACGCGACCGACCTCATCGGCGGGTTCCAGGCGTGGAAGGCCGCCGGGCTCCCTGTCGACGGGGGCCTTCCTGCCGACGCAGGCCTTCCTGCCGGGGGGCTGAGCACGCTCACTCCTTGGCCGTTGCCACCGTGACGGGGCGGGGCTTCAGGGCGACCCGGCCAGGGAGCGCGGTCGCGCTGAGGGCGAGCAGAGCCGCGACGGCCACCACGGAGACGTACACCAGGGGCGTGATCGAGGGCGCGGCGCTGCCCGTCATGCCGACACTGAAGGCCGTCAGGACGGCGAGCGCGATGCCGCTGCCGATGGCCGTGCCGATGAGCAGGACGGACAGTGCCTCGGTGCGCAGCATGCCCAGGACCTGGCGGCGGCTCGCTCCCGCGAGGCGCAGCATGGCGAACTCACGGACGCGCTCGGAGACCGACATCGCGAGGGTATGGACGACGGCGATCGCGGTGAAGGCCAGAATGAGGCCCATGGCCAGGTAGTTCACCTCGGAGTTGGCCTGCTGGCGCTCGGCCTGGAGGTTGTCGGCGGCGGCCGGGGCGAGGATCCGCACGCCCGGGAACTTCGCGACGCCTGCCACGAGTTGTCGGTATGTACGGTCGCTCTTGATCAGGACCGTGGTGGCGAGCGGGTTGTCGACGTGGCGGGCGACCAGGTCGTGCGCCATGGTCAGATCTCCGAACCCGAGCCCGCGCGCGTACACGGCGCCGACCTTGAGCGAGGTCTTCGTGCCGTCGCCGAGCGTGAGCTTGAGGGTGCTGCCGGGCTCCACGTTGAGCTGGTCCGCGGCCAGTTCGCTGACGGCGATGCTGTCCTCGCCGAAGCCCTTCAAGGTTCCGGCGGTCACGTCCGGGTCCCAGGTGCGGGTGAGCCCTGCCGTACTGACGCCCTGCGCCGGGTACTTGTCGAGTCCTACGCGCACGGTGGTGCGCACGACCTCGGTGGCGGCCTCGACACCTTCGGTCGTACGCAGCTTCTGCGCGGCCTGGGCCGGGACGCCAGGCCCCTGCGTCGCGAGGACCCAGTCGGCGCGGATGCCCTCGCGTGCCTGTGCGCGGGCGGCGTCGCCGAGGGTGGGCTGGACGAACAGGACGGTGCAGGTCATGCCGATCAGGAGGGTGAGCGGGGTGACGGCCGCCGCCATCCGGGCGGCGTTTCCACGGAGGTTGGCGTGCGCGAGTCGGCCGCCGGGGCCGGAGATCCGCAGCGGGCCACGGAGTACGGCGGCCGCCGCCCTGACCAGGAGCGGGCCGAGGAGCGCGACGGCGGAGGCGAGGACCACGACGGTCAGGAACGTCACCGGCGTCGACGCGGGCTCGGTGCGCAGCACGCTGAGCACGGCGACCAGCACGGCGCCTCCGGCAAGAAGGGCAAGGCCCGCGATGACGCGGATCCACGGCGTCCGGGTGGTCTCGACGCGTGCTTCGGCGAGGGCCTCGGCCGGCCGGACACGAGCGATGCGGCGGGCCGAGAGTCGGGCCGCGGCCCAGGCTCCGAGCAGCGTCGCGGCCACGGCGGCGAGGAGCGGGAAGACGCTCACCGTCCGCTCCAGGGTGGCGGGGACGGCGCCCATGTCCACGAACTCGCCGTGCAGCCAGCCGCCCAGCGGGATCCCGGCGAGTGCGCCGATGACGCCTGCCGCCGCGCCGACGATCAGGGCCTCGCGGCCGAGGAGTCCCCGGATCTGCTTCGGGGTCGCGGCGATGGCGCGGAGCAGGGCGAGTTCGCGGTGGCGCTGCTGCACGGAGAGGGCGAAGGTGCCGACGACCACGAGGACGGCGACGAGGAGGGAGGTGCCGCCCATCGCGCCGCCCATGCTGACCAGCTTGACGCGGGCGGCCGCCGCGTCGAGGAACTCCACCGGACCACGGTCTTCACCGGTGCTGACCTGCGCCTTCGTACCGGCAAGGGCATCTGTGACCGCCTCCTTGAGGTCACCCGTCCCGGTGCCCCTGGACGGGACGACGCCGAGGGTGGTGATCCGGCCGGGGTGCGCGGCGAGCCGCCCGGCCTCCTCGGCGGAGAAGAAGAGGGACGTCTGATGGGCGAGGGCGCCTTCGGAGGGGGCTGCCACACCGGTGACGCGGTAGGAGCGCGGGGCCTGCGTCGACTGGACGGTGAGGTGGTCGCCGGTCTTGAGGTGGGCGCGCCCGGCGAGGTCCCGGTCGATGACGAGGTCACCCGCGGCACGCGGGGCCTCGCCCTCGACGAGGCGGAAGGGCGTCAGCGCGGCCGACTCCCAGGCGTGGCCGTACGCGGGCTTGTCGGCGAGGTCACCGGCCACGGGAGTCAACGGCACGGCGAGAAAGGTGAGTTCGGGGACGACTCTGGCGACGCCCGGAACATCCTTGAGCTTGTGCGCGATGTCGGCCGACAGCCAGGCCCGCTCGGCGATCGGCTTGGCCTTGTGCTTGACCTTGGTCTTGCCCTTCTTGCGCTTGACGGTGGTCCGGTGGACGTTCTGGTCTGCGGAGACGATCACGGGGCCGCGGCGTAGCGCTCGGTCCGGACGGTGCCGCGCAGGCCGGTCTCCAGGAGGGTGCCGCAGGCCGTGATGAGTGCGGCGGCGCACATCAGTGCCAGGAAGGCGCCGAGGAACCCGCCCTTGCGGTCCCGGACCGTCTGCAGTGCGTAGCGCAGCATCATGATGTCGCCTCGGGCTCGGAGGAGGGGGTGAGGGCTGGGGTGGGGGCTGGGTCAGGGGTTGGGGCTGGGGCTGGGGCTGGGGCTGGGGCTGGGGCTGGGTCGGGCAGCGAAGGCGCGTCGATCCGCTCCGGCGCCGGGAAGGCCAGGAGCCGCGTGAGTACGGTGCGAGCGTCGGCCGGGGTCTTGGCATCGGGGCGCTTGTAACGGTTGAGCAGGGCGATGTACTCCTCGAAGAACTCACGGAGTTCGGGGAGTGTCAGCCGGATCGTGCCGCGCGAGTATGGGAACGCGTCGGCCCACTCACCGGGTTCGTCGCCGCCTTCTCGCTGCAGCCGTTCGAAGAGCTCCAGGTCGGCGGCGTACGAGAGATGGTTCAACTCGTCCATGACGAGCCGCGTCTCGGCGTTCTGCCGACTGCGCGGCGGGAAGCGGCGGTCGCCGGGGATCGCGCGCCACCAGCGCTCACGTCCGTGGCCCGCGCCTGCGCCCGCGCCCTCGATTTCCTCGATTTCCTCGATTTCCTCGACGAAGCCGTAGCGGGCGAGTTCGCGCAGGTGGTAGCTGGTGGCCCCGGTGTTGAGGCCGAGCGCCCTGGCGAGCGTCGCGGAGGTGGCCGGGCCGTGCACGGTGAGGTGCTGCAGCATCTGCTGGCGCCGCGGCTGTGCGAGCGCCTTGAGGACGCGGAGATCGCTCAGCTCCTCCGGGGCCCCATCGGTCGTGCCGGGTTCCTTTGCCATGCGTACACAGTCGTCTGTGCACAGGTTCCTGTGCAGTGCGGTGGACCGGCGTCTTCAGCGGGGGGTTAACCCCACCCTCTGCCTGGACAGGGTGAGTTGAGGCCTGGCGCGACTACGGAGCGAGGCCTGTCCCGCGGAACGCAGAAGGGCCGGGCCGCGGTTCGCACCGCGCTGCCCGGCCCTGACCTGGGCCCCACCCCCGCGAGGGCCCTGGCCGGCTCAACCCCCGTCGTACCCCAAGCCCTCCGCGTCCTCGCCCTCTTCCTCGAGTGCCTGCCGGACGATCCGCAGTGCCAGGCCTTCCGAGTAGCCCTTGCGGGCGAGCATGCCCGCGAGGCGGCGCAGCCGCTTGTCGCGGTCGAGGCCCCGCGTGGCACGGAGCTTGCGGGCGACGAGCTCGCGTGCGGTCGCCTCCTCCTGCTCCGAGTCCAGCTGCCCCACGGCCTCCTCGATCAGCGTGGCGTCCACGCCCTTCGTACGCAGCTCCTGCGCGAGCGCTCGTCGGGCCAGGCCCCGGCCGTGGTGCCGGGACTCCACCCACGCGCCCGCGAAGGCTCCGTCGTTGATCAGACCGACCTCTTCGAAGCGGGTCAGCACCTCGTCCGCCACGTCCTCCGGGATGTCCCGCTTGCGCAGCGCGTCCGCCAGCTGTTTGCGCGTGCGTGGGGTCCCGGTGAGCAGCCGCAGACAGATCGCCCGCGCCCGCTCACCCGGATCCCCCGTCGGCGGTTCCCCCTTCTCGGCCCTCGACGAGGAAGGGGGGCCGCTGTCCTGTGAACCGTCACCTCGACCTTCACCGAAGCCGCCACGCCGTCGGCGGCCCCTCCGGCCGCCGCCCCCGCGGAGGCCGGTGCCGTCACCAGCCTGGTCGGCGCCGCCCTGATCCGCACCGTCCGCGAGGCCTCGGCCCGCGGGGTCGGTGTGGTGCTCGGGAGTGATCTGGTCCGCCCAGTCCGTGCGCCGCGTCATGGATCAGCTCTTGGCCGCGGCGGCCTTGGGCTTGGTGACCTTGGCCGCCGGTGCGGGCACCGTCTTGGCGGCGTCCTCGGCCGCACCCGTCACACCGGCCTCGTCCTTGCCGGGCTCGGCGGTCGGCTCCTCCGGCTTCGGCTTCACGCCGACGCCCAGCTTCTCCTTGATCTTCCTCTCGATCTCGTTGGCGAGATCGGGGTTGTCCTTGAGGAAGTTGCGGGCGTTCTCCTTGCCCTGGCCGAGCTGGTCGCCCTCGTACGTGTACCAGGCGCCTGCCTTGCGGACGAAGCCGTTCTCCACGCCCATGTCGATCAGGCCGCCCTCGCGGCTGATGCCCTGGCCGTAGAGGATGTCGAACTCGGCCTGCTTGAAGGGCGGCGCGACCTTGTTCTTGACGACCTTGACGCGGGTGCGGTTGCCGACCGCGTCCGTGCCGTCCTTCAGGGTCTCGATGCGGCGGATGTCGAGCCGCACCGAGGCGTAGAACTTCAGCGCGCGGCCACCGGTCGTGGTCTCCGGGGAGCCGAACATCACGCCGATCTTCTCGCGGAGCTGGTTGATGAAGATCGCGGTGGTCTTGGACTGGTTGAGCGCGCTGGTGATCTTCCGGAGCGCCTGGCTCATCAGACGGGCCTGCAGACCCACGTGCGAGTCGCCCATCTCGCCCTCGATCTCCGCGCGCGGCACCAGGGCCGCGACGGAGTCGATGACGATCAGGTCGAGCGCGCCGGAGCGGACCAGCATGTCGACGATCTCCAGCGCCTGCTCGCCGTTGTCCGGCTGGGACAGGATCAGGTTGTCGATGTCGACGCCCAGCTTCTTCGCGTACTCGGGGTCGAGTGCGTGCTCGGCGTCCACGAAGGCGACGGCGCCGCCCGCGCGCTGTGCGTTCGCCACGGCGTGCAGCGTCAGCGTCGTCTTGCCGGAGGATTCCGGTCCGTACACCTC
Organism: Streptomyces sp. NPDC031274; assembly: GCF_055570235.1. Classification (NCBI taxonomy): domain Bacteria; kingdom Bacillati; phylum Actinomycetota; class Actinomycetes; order Kitasatosporales; family Streptomycetaceae; genus Streptomyces; species Streptomyces sp. NPDC031274. Next base: position 634,799 of record NZ_JBVIHP010000001.1, read on the forward strand.
CACCACACGGCCGCGCGGGATGCCGCCGACGCCGAGCGCGACGTCGAGCGCGGTCGACCCGGTGGGGATGACCTCGATGGGGTCGTTCGGCCGCTCGCCCATGCGCATCACTGCGCCCTTGCCGAACTGCCGTTCAATCTGTGCGAGCGCGGCTTCGAGCGCCTTCTCGCGGTCGGTTCCTGCCATGGGTTCCACCCGATTTGCTTGTGTCGATCGCTTCACGTCAATGACGCTAGCGCCTGCCACTGACAATCCGCCCCGGCGGCCGTCCGGCCTGTGGATAACTCGGGGCGATCGCCCCGCCGGAATCCGCCGGAGCCCCAGGGATCCCCCCGCGAAAACCCCGGGAAAACGCCGCCAGGCAACCCATGAGAATGGATGTTCGATTTCGGTGTCAAGCGCACCACGCGGCTCCACCGAGAGTACGGAAGGGTCTGCTCCGCCGGGCGCACATCGCCCTCGCGAGCCTCCGTGCCGCGGCTCTGTCCCCCCAGAAACACCCCGGGGGAATCCGGGGAATCCGGGGAACAGTGGCCTGCTGACGCTCGCTGCCTACTGACGCTCGCCCGGGCCCGCCCCGGAGTCAGGGTCCGCACCTGAAGCCGCCTCGTCCGCCGCCACCTCGGCCTCCGACGCCGCCCCCGGATGGTTCGGCCCGCGCAGAGCACGCCGCATGCGGGTGAGGAGCGACGCTCCGCCCCTGCGCCGGTGCCCGTGGACGCGCGGGTCGTCCGTGACGTCGTACCGCTTCACGTACGCCCCCAGGAAGGCCTGCAGGGTCGCGATCGCCGGGATGGAGATCAGGGCGCCGACCGCGCCGAGGAGTGCCGTGCCCGCGATGACCGACCCGAAGGCGACCGCCGGGTGGATGTCCACGCTCTTGGCGGTGAGCTTGGGCTGCAGGACGTAGTTCTCGAACTGCTGGTAGACCACCACGAAGATCAGCACCCACAGCGCGTACCAGGGATCGACCGTGAAAGCGATCAGCATCGGCAGCGCGCCCGCCAGATACGTGCCGATGGTGGGGATGAACTGGGAGACCAGGCCGACCCACACAGCGAGCACGGGCGCGTACGGCACACCGAGTGCCTGCAACAGGATGTAGTGCGCGACTCCGGAGATCAGCGCCATCAGACCGCGCGAGTAGAGATAGCCGCCGGTCTTGTCGACCGCGATCTCCCAGGCGCGGAGCACCTCGGCCTGCCGGGCGGGCGGGAGCACGGAGCAGAGCGCTCGCCGCAGCCGCGGTCCGTCGGCCGCGAAGTAGAACGAGAACAGCAGGACCGTCAGGAGCTGGAAGAGACCGCCGAGGACCTGCCCCGACACGTCAAGGACGCCGCTGGCGCTGTTCTGCACGTACTTCTGCAGCCAGTCCGAGTGGACCAGGCTGTCCTGGATCTCGACCCGGGAGAGCTCCGTGTGGAAGGTCTGGTTGATCCAGCTGATGACCTTGTCGAGGTAGTCGGGGAAGTCGTCGACCATGTCCACGATCTGGCCCGCGAGCATCGAGCCCATGAGCGTGACGAAGCCCGCGCTCGCGATCAGGACACCGAGGAAGACCAGGAAGGTCGCGAAGCCCCTGCGCAGCCCGCGCGCGGCCATCCAGCTCACCGCGGGCTCGACCGCGAGCGCCAGGAAGAACGCGATCAAAATGTTGATCAGGAGCCCGGTCAGCTGGTGGAAGGCCCAACTGCCCAACTGGAAACAGGCGATGAGCGCGAGGGCCAGCACCATGGCGCGTGGCAGCCAGCGCGGCATGCTGGCGCCCCGCCCCGTCCGCGCCCCGTTCGGGGGCTGTGCGGGCGGCGTCGTGCCGAGCGGAGCTACATCCTGAGTGACCTGCGCGGTCTCGTCTGTCGATGCCACGGGCCCAGTCTCGCCCACGCCACCGACATTCAGCCGCCGCCCCCACATCTTCGTGCCCACCAGAACCCGGGAAGGGCCCGCCCGAGGACGGCGAACTGTCCGCCGTCAGCGCCTGTCGACCGGTACGTCCATCGCCGTGCACACGGCGCGCCAGACGGCCTTGGCGTCCCAGCCCGCGTCCAGTGCCTGATGCACCGTGCGCCCGCCGAGCTCCGCCATCACGTGATCGCGAGCGAACGAGTCGGCGTACCCCTGTCCGAAGTGGTCCGCCATCCGCTCCCAGAAAATCGTCAACCGCATGCCTCCAGTATCACGCCCTTGAGAGTGCAGCCGGACGCAGAGGGCTTACCGAAGGCGCTTTCCGGCCTACGGTCTGTGCATGGCCGAAACCGGAGCATCCCCGCACGCCGTGCCTTCGCCGGTGGCACGCGCCGAGCACTTCGTCTGGCTCACCGCGCGCGTCCTGGAGCAGCGGCGTTTCGCGTACCACTTCCTGAACGGCACGGGCGGCGGTGGAGCCGACCCGCTGGCCGACGCGGTCGAGTCCGCCCTGGCCGCTTACGACACCGAGGACGGCGGGTACGGATATGCGCTCGAACCGGATCTGCGCGGCCCCGTGAGCCAGCCCCTGCACGTCGGGCACGCGCTGCGCGTCCTGGACTCGATCCGGCGTTGCGGCGGGCAGCGGGTGGAGCGCGTGTGCCGTTATCTGACCTCGGTCTCCACCTCCGACGGCGCCCTTCCCGCGATCCATCCGAGCCAACGCGGCTATCCCTCGGCTCCGTTCGTGCCCGTGGTGGATGATCCGCCGAGCGAACTCCTCGCCACCGGCCCCGTAGTGGGCCTGTTGCACCGCAACGAGGTGTGGCACGCCTGGCTGTTCAGGGCCACCGACTTCTGCTGGGCCGCCGTCGAGTCCCTCGAGAAGTCGCATCCGTACGAGATCCAGGCGGCCGTCGCCTTCCTCGACGGGGCGCCCGACCGCCCACGCGCGGAGGCGGCCGCCGACCGGCTCGGCAGGCTCACCCGGGAGCAGCGCCTCGTGGCGCTCGACCCCGAGCGGCTTGACGCGTATCCCGTGGCGCCCGGATACGCACCGGATGAGCACCACTTCGCCCACGACTACGCGAAGACGCCCGAGTCGCTCGCGCGCGCGTGGTTCACCGATGAGGAGATGGCGCGCTCCCTGGACTTCCTCCAACAGGAGCAGCAGGAGGACGGCGGCTGGCCGATCCGCTGGCGGCAGTGGGCGCCGGGCAGCGCCCTCGAATCGCGCCCGATCGTCACCGTCGAGGCGCTGCGCACGCTACGGGCGCATGGACGCCCCATCGCCTGACGGCGCTTCCTCCGCCCCTCTCAGGAGCAGTGCCGCGATGGCAAGTGCCGTGCCGCGCGGCGCCGACAGGTCGATGCCGGTGCGTTCGCCGATCTTCGCGAGGCGGTTGTCGACGGTGTTGGGATGCAGACCGAGGGCGGCGGCGGTCGCCCTGCGCTCCTGCTGATGGGCTAGGTGGGTGCGCAGCGTCTCCAGGAGTTCGGGGTGGTCGGCCACCGGGTCGAGCAGCGCGGAGATGAGGTGGCTGCTCTCGTTGCGGCGGGAGAGGTGGTACTCCAGGAGCACGTCGTCCATGCGGTGCAGGCCCGGAGGCATCCCGCACGCGCGCGTGATGCGCAGTATCTCGGTCGCGGTGCGGGCCGCGCCGGTCACGGCATCGGGCCCGGCGGCGTCGACTGCGGCCACGCGCACCGGAAGGTCACAGGCCTTGCCGAGGCGGCGCGGCAGGTCATCGGGTGGGCTGCACTCCTTGGGCACGATGACCCGCCCGCCGCCGGCCTCCAGGAGCGCGAGCACCTCCACGTCGAAGGCGTGGTCCAGGGCGGTCTGCACACGCCGCAGCCGCCGCCGTACCGCCACGGGGCCTTCGGCCGACGCCCCGTCGAAGCCGACCGCGAGGACGAGCGCGGGCCCCGCCAGACCCAGTTGGTCGAGAAGCACGTGGCCGGGCGGCACCATGCCGTCGAGCAGGCCGCGGATCAGGGAACCGCGCTGGGCGCGCTGCTCGGCCTCCAGTGCGGAGCGCTCGTCCAGGTAGGTCTCGGCCACGGTCCCGACGATGGCGGGGTGCGACTGCAGCAGCACGTCCACGAGTTCGATCAGGGCCGCTTCCTCGCCGGGGCGTGCCACGTCGCGCAGCGCCTGCCACAGGACGTAGACCCCCAGGGCGTGCGTACGCAGCAACAGGTGCAGCGGCATGCCTTCTTCCGCGCGCTGTGCCGCTCGCTCACGGAAGACCCGGTGGCTGCCGGGCTGGTCGGTGACGCGGCGCAGGAAAAGGCGCACTCCGTGGCGTGCGGTCGCGGCTATCTCCAGGTCCTTCACGTCGTCGGGGAGCTCCGCGTATCCGGGCAGTTCCTCGAACGACTCACGGGCCATCCTGCGGGCCAGTTCATTGACCCTGGGCTCACAGCGCGCCGCGAGGGATCTGGCTTCGGAGGACAGCGCCACGGTGTCTCCTCTCCGGGGGCGGTCTCAAGGGGCGGGGCCGCGGTGGTGACGCGTCACATTACCCACGGGGCCTGTGTACGACGGGATCGGGTGTTCGAGGCTGTGGGGACGTCGGCAGCGGTCAGCCCGTGAGCGCCCGCACCCCCGCGGTGACGGCCACGGCCGCCCCGATGACGACCAGGAACGGGGCGCGCAGCAGCAGCGCCACGGCTGCCGCCACGAGCCCCAGGGCCTTGGCGTCGAGCTGCAGGACCCGCCCTTCGGCGAAGGTCTGCTGGGCCGTGAGCGCGGCGAGCAGCGCCACGGGCAGCAGGGCGGCCATGCGCTTGACGAGCGGGCGCTCCAGAGCGCCGACGGGCACCAGCAGGCCCGCGAGTTTCACGAGGTAACAACCGACGAAGGTCACGCCGATCGCGATCCAGATGTTCAACGGTCTTCCTTGTGAGTGTGGTGGGTGTTGGGCGTCTGGTGGGTGTGGCGGGTGTCGTCGGGGCGCGCGTCTTCCTTGGCGGCGGCCCTGCGGCCCTCTACGTAGAGCACGGCCGGCGCGGCGAGCGCGGCCACCAGGACCGGCACCCCCGCGGGCAGTACGGGCAGCAGGCCGAGCCCCAGGACGACCGCGATCCCCGCCGCGGCCCGCTCCGTAGGCGTTCGCAGCATCGGCGCGAGGAGCGCGAGGAAGACCGCGGGTCCCGCGGCGTCGAGCCCCCACGCGTCGGTGTCACCGATGGCATCGGCGCCGAGAGCGCCGAGCAGCGTGGTGAGGTTCCACAGCACGTAGAGGCTCAGCCCGGTGACGGTGAAGCCGATACGGGCGGCACGCCGTGTCGGTTGGGCGAGGGAGACGGCGGTCGTCTCGTCGATGACCCAGTGGGCCGCGAACGGGCGCAGCGCGCGCGGGAGGGACAGGAGCTGCGAGAGCCGCAGTCCGTAGAACGCGTTGCGTACGCCGAGGAAGAAGGCGCCCGCCGCGGCCATGAACGGGTTCCCGCCACCCGCGAGCGCCCCGACCAGCGCGAACTGCGAGGCGCCGGTGAAGACCAGCAGGCTGAGCGCGCAGGTCTGCAGCACGGTGAGGCCGCTGCCCGCAGAGGTCACTCCGAAGGCGAAGCCGGAGAGTCCGACAGCGATCCCGACGCCGAGGGCGTCGCGGACGACGGCGGAGTCGGGTTTCCTCGGTGTGCGGTCGCCTGTCATGTCTGCCTGGGGGGCGGCTTCTACATCTGCGGGTACGTCTGCGGGTGTCGTCTGTTCTGCCACACGCCGGACGGTACGAGCAGGGCCGATTCCCCGTCTTGTACGTTCTTGCGCTCGCGCTGGTAGGCCCCGGGCGGTACCCCGACGATCCGCGCGAAGTGCCGGTTGAGGTGTGGTTGGTCGGTGAACCCTACGGTGACGGCCGCCTCCGCGGGCGCCGTCCCCGCGTCCAGGAGGCGCCGTGCGGCGCGCACACGTGCGTCGGTGAGCCACGTGTGCGGCGGCATCCCGTACGCGTCGCGGAAGGCCCGCAGCAGGGCGAAGGGGCCGGCTCCCAGGTCGGCTGCGAGCCGCTCCAGGCTCGGCGGGTCGGCGAGACGCTCCTGGAGGACGTCACGCGCGCGTGCCGCGACCCTGGCACCCGCCGTGCGCACGGCACGTTGCGGAGCGGGTCCGCCGTTCAGCCGAAGCAGCCGGGTCACGGCCACCCGCAGCAGAGTGTCGGCGGCGAGCGCGTTGTCCTCCTCCGCGGCGCGCAGCACCCGGTGGACGAGAGTCACGGCGTACGGATCCTCGAGGACCGGACGGACGAAGCCGGGGGTCCCTCGGACGCTGGTGGTCTCGGCGGCGATGGCCGCGACCAGATCAGGCGACGGATAGACCACCGCGTACCGCCACCCCTCGGGCACACCGGCCCGGCCCGTGTGCATGGTGTCGGGGTTGATCAGGGCGACGGTTCCTGGCCCGGCGTGCTGCTCGGCGCCGCCGTGGTGGAAGACGTCGACGCCCTCGGCGATCGCGGCGATCACGAAGTGCTCGTGGGTGTGCCGCACGAACGTCTTGCTGATGTAGTGGGCACGCAGCAGATCGACGCCTGGCAGCTGCGCGTACCGCCAGTGCCGCGCCTGCTCCGACGAACCTGCCATGACTCCATTCTGCGACAGCCACGCAAGCCCTTTTCCGCAGGTCGGGGCAGTTGTCAGTGGCGGGGTGCACGATGGGGTCATGGTCAGGTCCGCGTCCAGCGCCCTCGGCGCTCTCGATGAGTTCTCCCCCGCTACCCGCAGCTGGTTCACGGGAGCCTTCTCCGCGCCCACGTCCGCACAGGCCGGGGCGTGGAAGGCCATCGGCGAGGGCTCGGACGTGCTGGTCGTCGCGCCCACCGGCTCGGGCAAGACGCTCGCCGCATTCCTCGCGGCCCTCGACCAGCTGGCCTCGACCCCGCCGCCCGCCGACCCCAAGAAGCGCTGCCGGGTGCTGTACGTGTCTCCGCTGAAGGCCCTCGCGGTCGATGTGGAGCGCAATCTGCGCAGCCCGCTGACCGGCATCCGGCAGGAGTCCGTCCGCCTCGGGCTCCCCGAGCCGGAAGTGCGGGTCGGTATCCGCTCGGGCGACACCCCGCCCGCCGAGCGCCGCTCCCTGTCCACCCGCCCGCCGGACATCCTGATCACCACACCCGAGTCGCTCTTCCTGATGCTCACCTCCGCCGCGCGGGACGCCCTGACGGGCATCGAGACGGTGATCCTGGACGAGGTGCACGCCGTCGCTGGCACCAAGCGCGGCGCTCATCTCGCCCTCTCCCTGGAGCGTCTTGACGAGCTCCTTCCCAGGCCCGCCCGCCGCATCGGCCTGTCGGCGACGGTCCGTCCTGTCGACGAGGTGGCGCGCTATCTGTCCCCGCAGCGCAGGGTGGAGATCGTCCAGCCGCCGTCCGGCAAGGAGTTCGACCTGTCCGTGGTCGTGCCGGTCGAGGACCTCGCCGAGCTGGGCGGTTCCCCGGTTGCCGACTCCGACCAGGGCGCGGAGCGCCCCTCGATCTGGCCGCACGTCGAGGAGCGCATCACCGACCTGGTCCAGGCGCACCGCTCGACGATCGTGTTCGCCAACTCACGCCGTCTCGCGGAGCGCCTGTGCAACAGGCTCAACGAAATCGCGTACGAACGCGCGACGGGAGAGCCCCTCCCCGAGGACCACTCCCCCGCCGAGCTGATGGCCGAGTCGGGCGCGGCCAAGGGCGCCCCTCCGGTCCTCGCACGGGCCCATCACGGCTCGGTCTCCAAGGAGCAGCGCGCGCTCGTCGAAGAAGATCTGAAGGCGGGCCGCCTGCCCGCCGTCGTCGCCACCTCCAGCCTGGAGCTGGGCATCGACATGGGCGCGGTCGACCTGGTGGTCCAGGTCGAGTCACCGCCCTCCGTTGCCTCCGGGCTGCAGCGGGTAGGCCGGGCAGGGCACCAAGTGGGCGCGGTCTCCACCGGCGTCGTCTTCCCCAAGTACCGAGGGGACCTGGTGCAGGCCGCCGTGGTCACCGAGCGGATGCGGACCGGCTCCATCGAGTCGCTGCGCATCCCGGCCAACCCCCTGGACGTCCTGGCACAGCAGCTCGTCGCGACGGTCTCCCTCGACACCTGGCAGGTCGACGACCTGCTTGCCCTGGTCCGCCGTGCCGCCTCCTTCGCCTCGCTCCCGGAGTCGGCGTTCACGGCCGTCCTGGACATGCTCGCGGGCCGCTATCCCTCGGACGCCTTCGCGGAGCTGCGCCCCCGAGTGGTCTGGGACCGCGTCGCAGGCACCGTCACCGGGCGCCCCGGGGCACAGCGCCTCGCGGTCACCTCCGGAGGCACGATCCCCGACCGCGGCCTCTTCGGGGTCTTCCTGGCCGGCGCCGACCCGAAGAAGGGCGGAGGCCGCGTCGGAGAGCTCGACGAGGAGATGGTCTACGAATCCCGGGTGGGCGACGTCTTCACCCTCGGCACCAGTTCCTGGCGCATCGAGGACATCACGCGCGATCGTGTGCTCGTCTCCCCCGCGCCCGGCGTCCCCGGGCGGCTCCCCTTCTGGAAGGGCGACCAGCTGGGCCGCCCGCTCGAGCTGGGCCGTGCGGTGGGCGCGTTCCTCCGGGAGGTCGGCTCCCTGTCGCGCGACGACGCGCGCGTGCGCCTGCAGGCCGCGGGCCTGGACGACTGGGCGGCCGACAACGTCCTGACGTACCTCGCCGAGCAGCGTGAGGCCTGCGGCCACATCCCGGACGACCGCACGATCGTGGTCGAGCGCTTCCGCGACGAGCTCGGCGACTGGCGGGTCGTGGTGCATTCCCCGTTCGGCGCGCAGGTGCACGCGCCCTGGGCTCTGGCGCTCGCCTCCAGGCTGACCGAGCGGTACGGCATGGACGCCCAGGTCATGCACGCCGACGACGGCATCGTGCTGCGCCTGCCGGACGCCGACCTGATGAGCCTGGACCTGCTCGACCAGGAACCCACCGACCAGCATCTGGAGTACGACAATGAGAAGGCACCCGTAGGGGCTGCGGACGTCGCCTTCGACAAGGGCGAGGTCAACCAGATCGTCACGGACCAGGTCGGCGGCTCGGCCCTGTTCGCCTCGCGCTTCCGTGAGTGCGCCGCCCGCGCGCTGCTGCTGCCGCGCCGCAGCCCCGGCAAACGCACACCCCTGTGGCAGCAGCGCCAGCGTGCCGCGCAACTGCTCCAGGTGGCGAGCGAGTTCGGATCGTTCCCCATCGTCCTGGAAGCGATCAGGGAGTGCCTCCAGGACGTCTTCGACGTCCCCGGCCTCACGGAACTGATGGGCGACATCGAGTCCCGCAAGGTCCGGCTCGTCGAGGTCACCACCCCCGAGCCGTCTCCCTTCGCACGCTCACTCCTGTTCGGCTACGTGGCGCAGTTCCTGTACGAGGGCGACTCACCGCTGGCCGAGCGGCGCGCGGCGGCCCTCTCCCTGGACTCCCGGCTGCTCTCCGAGCTCCTCGGCCAGGCCGAGCTGCGCGAGCTGCTCGACGCGGACGTCCTGGCGGAACTGGAGCAGGAGCTCCAGTGGCGCACGGAGGACCGTCGTATCAAGGACGCCGAAGGCGTCGCCGACCTGCTGCGCCTCCTCGGGCCGCTCACCGAGGCCGAGTTGGCCGAGCGCGGCGGCGAGCCGGAGTGGGCGCAGGAGCTGGCCTCCGCCCGCCGCGCGATCCGCGTCCGCATCGCCGGGGCCGACCACTGGGCGGCGATCGAGGACGCGGGCCGCCTGCGTGACGCGCTGGGCACCGCGCTGCCGGTCGGTGTCCCCGAGGCATTCACCGAGCCCGTCAAAGACCCCCTCGGTGACCTCATCGCGCGGTTCGCCCGCACCCACGGCCCTTTCACCTCCGCCACGGCCGCCGCCCGCTTCGGCCTGGGCGCGGCGGTCACCGAGGGCGCGCTGCAGCGACTCGCCGCGGGCGGACGTGTCGTACAAGGAGAGTTCCATCCGGCGGGCATCGGCCAGGAGTGGTGTGACGCGGCCGTCCTGCGCCGCCTGCGCCGCCGCTCCCTGGCCGCCCTCCGGCATGAGCTGGAGCCGGTGCCGCCCGCCGCGCTCGCCCAGTTCCTGCCGCAGTGGCAGCACTTGAGCGGGCACGGGCTGAGGGGCGTGGACGGCCTCGTGCGCGCCATCGAGCAGTTGCAGGGGGCGACGGTGCCCGCGTCCGCCCTCGAAAAGCTCGTCCTGCCCTCCCGCGTGACCGGGTACGCACCGGCGATGCTCGACGAACTCACCGCCGCCGGAGAGGTGGTGTGGGCCGGGTCCGGATCCTTGCCGGGCAAGGACGGCTGGGTCTCCCTGTATCTGGCCGACGCCGCACCCCTGCTCCTGCCGCCGGCCCATCCCCTGGAGCTCACCGCGCTCCACCAATCGGTCCTGGACACCCTCTCCGGCGGGTACGGCCTGTTCTTCCGGCAGATCGCCGACCAGGTCCGCGCCACCACGCACCCCGAGGCCTCCGATACCCAACTGGCCGACGTGATCTGGGATCTCGCCTGGTCCGGACGGCTCACGAACGACACACTCGCCCCGATGCGCTCACTCCTGGGCTCGGGCCGCACCGCGGGCTCCACGGCCCACCGCGCCAAGCGCTCCGCCCCGCGCGGTCGCTACGGCACACTGACGGCCGCCGCCCGCCCCACCTCGCGCACGGGCCCGCCGACCGTCGCGGGCCGCTGGTCGCTGCTCCCCGCCCACGAACCCGACCCCACCCTGCGCGCCCACGCCCTGGCCCGCACCCTCCTGGACCGGCACGGCGTGGTGACTCGCGGGGCGGTCGCGGCCGAGGGGGTCGAGGGCGGCTTCTCGGCGACGTATCGCGTCCTGTCCGCCTTCGAGGACAGCGGTCAGGCGCGGCGCGGCTATGTCGTCGAGGGGCTCGGCGCCGCGCAGTTCGCCATGGACGGCGCGGTGGACCGGCTCCGCGCGGCGGCGAACGCCCGCGACCGCACGGACAGTTCGCCGTCGGCCATGAACTACTCCCCGCGCTCCTCGGACACCCAGGCCCTCGTTCTGGCCGCCGCCGACCCGGCCAACGCGTACGGAGCAGCGCTCCCCTGGCCCGATCCGCCCACCGACGCGGGCCACAAGCCGGGCCGCAAGGCAGGCTCCCTGGTCGTTCTCGTCGACGGCGAGCTGACCCTCTATATGGAGCGCGGCGGCAAGACTCTCCTTGCCTGGCCATCGACCCCACAGGACGACGCCCCCGCCACCGAGGACGCCCGCCTGCACGCGGCCGCCGAAGCCCTCGCCGCCGCGGCCCGAGCGGGCTCACTCGGCACGGTCACGGTCGAGCGCATCAACGGAGGCTCCTCCCTGACCTCATCCTTCGCCCCACTCCTGGAAGGAGCGGGCTTCCACGCCACCCCACGGGGCCTACGCCTGCGCGCGTGACGCCCAGCGCGTAAGGCCACCAGGCAGCCGGCCGACACCCCCCAGCCGCGCCCAAAGCCCCTCACCTCACCCTCGCCCCGCGACCGACATGCCACCCTGGACCTCATGCCCGAAGGGGACACCATCCACCAGGCAGCCCGGCGGCTGCACACCGCTCTTGCCGGGCACCTGGTCACGCGCTCCGACCTCCGCGTACCGAAGCTCGCGACCGTCGACCTCACTGGGCGCACCGTCCTGGACGTCACCCCGCGCGGCAAACACCTCCTCACCCGCATCGAGGGCGGGCTCACTCTCCACTCCCACCTCCGCATGGACGGCTCCTGGCGGGTGTACGCCCCCGGCGAGCGCTGGAGCGGCGGCCCCGGCTACCAGATCAGGGCGATCCTGGGCACCGCCGAGCGCACAGCCGTCGGCTACCGCCTGCCCGTACTCGAACTCATGCGCACCGCCGACGAGCACAAGGCCGTAGGACACCTCGGCCCCGACCTCCTGGGCCCGGACTGGGACCCCGGCAAAGCGCTCGACAACCTCCTCGCGACCCCCGAGCGCCCCCTCGGCGAGGCCCTGCTCGACCAGCGCAATCTCGCGGGCATCGGCAACGTCTTCAAGAGCGAGATCTGCTTCCTCCTGGGCACCACACCGTGGCTCCCCATCGGTGAGCTCTCCGCCGAGACGGCCGCACGCATCCCCACCCTCTCCAAGAAGCTCCTGGAAGCCAACCGCGACCGCCCGTCGCGCACCACCACGGGCCACGACCGCCCCGGCCAGCGCCTGTATGTCTACGGCCGCGCACCCCGCCCCTGCCTGCGTTGCGGCACCCCGATCCGCAAGGCCCAGCAGGGCGACGGCTCCCGCGACCGCCCCACGTACTGGTGCCCCACCTGCCAACAGGGCCCGACCCCCTGAATCCGACCCCCACCCAGTGCACCCAACCCACAGCACCCCACACCCGCACGCTAGTTGACGCCCCGTCAGTTCCAGCCGTACCGTCCCGTCATGCCCCTAACGGCGTACGACCTCAGCGGACGCACCGCATTCGTCACCGGCGCGGCAAGCGGCATCGGCAGGGCCTCGGCCGTCCTGCTCGCGGAAGCGGGCGCCACCGTCCACTGCGCCGACCGCGACACCCAGGGGCTCCACGAGACGGCCACGCTCATCAAGGACACGGGCGGCACCGCGCACACCCACCCCTTGGACGTGGCGGACAGAACCCAGGTCGACCAGGCCGTCGCGAGCGCCACGGCAGCCACGGGCCGCCTGGACGTCATGGCCGCCATCGCCGGGATCATGCACAACAGCCCGGTACTGGAGACCCGCGACGAGGACCTCGACCGGGTCCTGAACATCAACTTCAAGGGCGTCCTGTACGCCTGCCAGGCCGCGGCCCGCGCGATGATCGCCGCGAACGCCGCCGAGACCAACGACACCCGCCGCCACCCCGGAAGCAGCAGCGGCAGCATCATCACCATGGCCTCAGGGGCCGTGGACACCGGCGGCCCCGGTCTCCTCTGCTACGGTGCCGCGAAAGCCGCCGTCGTCCAGCTCACGAAGACCCTCGCCACCGAGGTGGGCCCGCACGGCATCCGCGTCAATGCCGTCGCTCCGGGCTGGATCCGCACCCCCATGACCAACCGCCACGACAGTGACGCCCAAACGCACACCGAGAGCCTGATGGTCCGCATGTCCCCGCTGGGCCGCGTCGGCGAACCGGAGGACATCGCGCACGCCGTCCTCCATCTGGCATCGGACGCGTCCGCCTTCACGACGGGCCAGATTCTCCGCCCGAACGGCGGCGTCGCCATGCCTTGGTGACGGCAGCGGCAGCGGACCGAGCGGCACCCCTGGCCGTACGCTCCTCGGACCACCGCAGCGCACGCCCGCCGGGCCACCGCGCACCATCCCCCCGCGGAGTGCGCTCCCCGACCAGGGACGCGGCGCGCACCGCCCGGGACTGCGGCACGCAGTGCACCGGCAGCAGACTCAGCCCCCACCCTCCGGCCGCGACGGCCCCCTCCAGAACACCCGCATCAGGGGCGAGCGCCAGCCGCAGCACGCCCCACCACCAGAGCGCCCCGAACGCCAGAGCCGGCGCCCACCGCACGACTCTCCATGCCACGGCCACCACCTCCGCACGAGGCCCGCTCGAATCCGACGCCAGACGCCCCCAGACGTCCCCAGACGCCCTCTGCGCGAACGCTAGACGCCCGGCTTCACCGAGCGGGAGGGCGCACCACAGAGCACACGAGGCACAGCCACCGCCCCGCCCCGCTCAGCCCTGCCTCGCCCTGATCAACCGTTCGTTACTCTCTCGGCAGCTCTCGGGGTCTCTCGGCGTCGCTCGGCAGCTCTCGGGGTCTCTCGGCGTCTCTCGGCATCAGCCGCTCTCCGCCTGGAACATCCAGTGGTGCTTCTCCAGATCGGCCGTGATCCCGATGAGGATGTCCTGGCTCACCGGATCCGCCTCACCGGTCGCCTGGACCCGCTCCCGCATCCGCGTGATCACCGCACCGAGCGCGTCCACGAGCGTTCCGACCGCGTCCGTGTCCTTGACCCAGCCGCCGGCGACCTCGCCGATGCCGCTGCTCCGCCCCACGGTCGCCGCACGGCCGTCGGGCGAGACGCCGAGCGTGGAAGCCCGCTCAGCCACCGTGTCGGAGTGCGTCCGCGCCGTGTCCACGACCTCGTCGAGCTGCAGGTGGACGGAGCGGAATCGCGGGCCGACCACGTTCCAGTGGATCTGCTTGGCCACCAGGGAGAGGTCGACCAGATCCACGAGCGCCCCTTGCAGGGCGTCCGAGACCGTTTTCAGATCCGCTTCGGACAGGGGGCTCTTCACGACGTTCATCCAACCTCCAATGATCATGGGATCGCGTAAGCGAAAATCCCCACCAACCATGACACGAGTGCACCAATATGGACATCTCACAGTCGGCTCAGCAGATGAACGAGTCACCTCAAATCGCAGCTTTAAACATCCTCGTTCAAGCACCCCTCGTTCAATCAGTCCTGGTTCAAGCACCCCCTCGAACGCGAACCGGACGTCAGAACGCACGAAGCCCCGGCCGGTAACCCGGCCGGGGCTTCGTCACATCTGAGCGCTCAAGCAGTGTGCACAGTCAGCGCGGCATTACGCGGCGACGACGTCCACCGCCTCCGCGGGCGCCTTGATAGTCACCCGTTCCGGCGGCACACCGCTCACCGAGACGGAATTGAGCATGGGGCGAACCGGTGCGCGCACCGGTTCCGTAGCCGCTGCCGACGCAGCCAGTTCGGCGAGAGAGAGCTCATCGCTCACCTCGCGCATGAGCTCGGACATCCGTACGTCAAGCGCGTCGCAGATCGCGGAAAGCAGTTCGGAGGATGCCTCCTTCTGCCCCCGCTCAACCTCGGAAAGATAGCCGAGCGAGACTCGGGCGGACGAGGAGACTTCGCGCAGAGTACGGCCCTGGCGCTGGCGCTGCCGACGCAGCACGTCACCCAGCAGGCGACGGAGCAGAATCATCGGTGGCTCCCTCCTCGGACCGCGTAGCCGCATCCTTCACGCCCCACCGTACCGCCTTGCGCCGCGGCCGTGCGGGGAGCGATGTCGTGTTCACTCAGGGCTGCAAACATCAAGTCCCCCCGTTCTGTTCCGTATCCTGTGCCCGCCCATTACCGGCACGTTCGCCGGACAGCCGCTCGAGCAGCAGCCTGAGCACGCTCCGTGCACTCTCCATACGAATGTCCGAACGCTCACCGTTCAACCGCAGTGCCGCCACTTTCCCCTCAGAGCGAAGCGCGATCCCGGGCCCGCCGACCACGGAAACCAGCCCCCCGACCGAGGAATCCGGCCCCCTGACCGCGGAATCCGGCCCGTCGACCGCCACGAAAACGGTTCCGACCGGCTGCCCGTCCTGCGGATCCGGCCCCGCGACGCCCGTGGTCGCGATTCCCCAGTCCGCGCCCATGACTTTGCGCACACCGGCCGCCATCTGCAGCGCCACCTCGGCATCCACGGCTCCACGCTCGGCCAGAAGAGTGCCGTCGACTCCGAGCACCTGATGCTTCAGCTCGGTCGCGTACGCCGTCACGGACCCCCGGAAGACTCGCGACGCCCCCGGCACCGCCGTCACCTCGGCGGCCACCAGACCCCCGGTGAGCGACTCGGCGACGGCGAGTGTCTCGCCCCGAGCTTGAAGAAGCCGCAGAACCTCCGCAGCCGGTTCGGCGGCGAGGTCGGCGGACAGATCGGCGGAAAGACCGGCGAAAGGATCGGCGGACGTCACGTCGCCGACTCCCGGGCCCCCTCGCCGGAGGCAGCAGCGGAAGCGGCAGCCGCTTCCCGCGCCTCCGCGAGGCCGAGGCGACGCAGTACGACGGCCTGCCGCACGTAGTCGAGCCCGGTCAGGACGGTCAGGACGACGGCGACCGCCATCACCCAGAACCGCAGCGTGGCCAGCGGCCCGGTGAGCGCCAGGACGTACATCCCGGCCGCCACGCCCTGCCAGAGCGTCTTCATCTTGCCGCCGCGACTGGCCGGAATGACACCGAAGCGGATCACCCAGAACCGCAGCAGTGTGATCCCGAGCTCACGCCCGAGAATGACGCCCGTCACCCACCACGGCAGATCGCCGAGGTAGGAGAGACAGACCAGCGCGGCGCCCATGATCGCCTTGTCGGCGATGGGGTCGGCGATCTTCCCGAAGTCCGTGACCAGGTTGTACGTACGTGCCAGGTGTCCGTCGAACAGATCGGTGATCATGGCGACGGCGAAGGCCGCCCAGGCCCACGCCCGCCAGGCCGGGTCGTACCCGCCTTCGGCGAGCAGGAGCATCACGAAGCCCGGCACGAGTAGCAGCCGGATCACCGTCAGCAAGTTGGCGACGTTCCACACGCTGGCCTGATTGACGGCCGCAGCGCCCAACTTTCCACCGCGCACCGGCTTGGCGCCCTGCGCGCCGGAGCCGCCCGCCGCGGATGCCGGGACTCCGGTCATCTGCGCGCCTCCTCGGCCGGGATCCGGGGCGGGTCCCCCAGAATTTCGCTGTATTCAGCCACCAGGTCCACGCCTTCCGTGCCGACCACCTTTGCCACGACCATACGGCCGACCTGCAGGCCGTCCCCACCCGTGGCGCCCGTGAAGCGGATCTGGCCGTCCGTCTCGGGCGCCTGGTGAGCCGCCCGGCCGATCGCGCCGTCCTCCTCGTCCACGGACTCCACAAGCACCTCGACGGTCTCACCGAGACGGTCGTCGGCACGCTGCGAGGTCAGTTCCTCGGCGAGCCGCGAGATACGCGCGAGCCGCTCGTCGACGACGTCCTGATCCAGCTTCTTGTCGTACGTCGCCGCTTCCGTGCCCTCCTCGTCGGAGTACCCGAAGACACCGATGGCGTCCAGCCGCGCACCCGTGAGGAACCGCTCGAGCTCGGTGACGTCGGCCTCGGTCTCCCCGGGGAAGCCCACGATGAAGTTGGACCGCACGCCGGCCTGCGGGGCCTTCGTCCGAATGGTGTCGAGGAGCTCGAGGAACCGGTCGGTGTCCCCGAAGCGCCGCATCGCCCGCAGCACACCGGGCGCGGAGTGCTGGAAGGACAGGTCGAAGTAGGGGGCGACCTTCTCCGTGGAGGTCAGTACGTCGATGAGCCCGGGGCGCATCTCGGCGGGCTGGAGGTAGCTGACGCGCACCCGCTCGATCCCGTCGACGGCGGCCAGCTCGGGCAGCAGCGTCTCCAGGAGCCTGATGTCCCCGAGGTCCTTGCCGTACGAGGTGTTGTTCTCGGAGACGAGCATGACCTCCTTGACGCCCTGCTCGGCCAGCCAGCGCGTCTCGCCGAGGACGTCGGAGGGGCGCCGCGAGATGAAGGAGCCGCGGAAGGAGGGGATGGCGCAGAACGAGCAGCGCCGGTCGCAGCCGGAGGCCAGCTTCACCGAGGCGACGGGGTTGGTGCCCAGACGCCGCCGCAGCGGGGCGCGCGGCCCCGAGGCGGGCGCGACGCCGTCGGGCAGGTCCACGGGCGCGTGCCCGGGCAGCGAGACGTCGGAGCCCGCTTCCTGTCGCTCCGCGGGGCTGATCGGAAGGAGCTTGCGCCGGTCACGCGGGGTGTGGGCCTCGACACTGCCGCCGCTCAGGATGGTGTTCAGGCGGGTGGAGATGTCGGAGTAGTCGTCGAAGCCGAGGACACCGTCGGCTTCGGGGAGGGCGTCGGCGAGCTCCTTGCCGTACCGCTCGGCCATGCAGCCGACGGCCACGACGGCCTGGGTCTTGCCATGCCCCTTGAGGTCATTGGCTTCCAGGAGGGCGTCGACGGAGTCCTTCTTGGCGGCTTCGACGAATCCACAGGTGTTGACTACGGCGACGTCCGCGTCTTCGGCGGCCTCGACGAGCTGCCAGCCGTCCGCCTCCAGGCGGCCTGCGAGCTCCTCCGAGTCCACCTCGTTACGGGCGCAGCCAAGAGTGACAAGGGCGACGGTGCGGCGTTCGGGCATGCTCTCAAGACTACTTTGTCCCTGCCCGGGCCCCCGCCGCGAGGGTCCGGGCCCTCACCACAAGGCCTGCACAGCCCTCAGAGCTGACGCAGCTGACACAGCTGACACAGCTCAGCCGACCTCGGGATCACCCTTGGTGTACGTGAGTCGCTCGACCTGACCGGGGTCGAACTCGTTCTCGACCGCCTTGCCGTTCACGTACAGCTTGATCGCGCCCGCGTCGCCGAGGACCAGGTCGATCTTCTGCTTGTCCTGGAAGGTCTTCGACTTGCCCTCCTCCAGGACGCCGTCGAAGAGCGTCCGGCCGCTGTGGTCCTTGGCCGAGATCCAGCTGCGGCCGTCCGACGCGTTGACCTTGACCGTGACCTTGTCCCGGGGGGCGCCGGCGATCGCGCTGTCCGACGGGTCCGGCTTGGGGTCGGCGGGCTTGTCGGGCGCGGGCTTCTTCGTGACGGGCTTGGTGGTGGCGGGCGTCGAGCCCTCGGCGACCTGCGACTTCGAACCGTTGCTGTCGTCGCCCCCGCTGAACGCGGTGAAGCCGACGAAACCGATGACTGCGACGATCGCGGCGACCATGGCGGCGGTCCAGTTGGGACGGCGCGGATCGGACCTGATCCGCTCGGCCTCGAAGAGCGGCGCCGCCGGGGTGGGCGCGGGCGGGCGGCCGCCGTGCGCCTCGTCGTACTGGGCAAGGAGAAGGGCGGGATCGAGCCCCACGGCGCGTGCGAGCGTCCGGATGTGACCGCGGGCGTACACATCTCCGCCACATCGGGAGAAGTCGTCCTGTTCGATCGCGTGCACGATCGGGATCCGCACCCGGGTGGACGTGCTGATCTCGTCGACGGTCAGGCCCGCGTCGACGCGCGCCTGCTGAAGCATGCGGCCGATCGAGGGCCGGTCCTCCGCCGGCGCGGGCCGGTCGTCTGCCGGACTCTCAGCTGCCTGAAGGCTCTCGGCGGGCTGGTCGTCGGTGGGTCGGTGGTCTGAAGGGCGGTCGTCTTCAGGGGAGTTGCCGATGGACACGGGGGCGCCTTTCGAGCGTGTAGCCACCTGCCGGATGTTCAGTCTAGGGGGGTTCGCGAAGCCTGGGGCAACTGGGCGACGGACTTTGTACGCCATCGGAATGGCGGCACATCCTGATGGTGGGGCTTGGTGCTGTCCCTCCCCTCAACTTGACGTATGTCGAAGGGAAACGGTTGCCTGCCGCACCCTTATGGGTGAGCCTCCCCGCGGATCACGGCCAGCACGCCATCCAGCTCATCAGGTTTCACAAGAACGTCACGAGCCTTGGATCCCTCGCTCGGCCCCACGATGCCGCGCGACTCCATGAGGTCCATGAGCCGTCCGGCCTTCGCGAAGCCGACGCGCAGCTTGCGCTGGAGCATGGACGTGGACCCGAACTGAGTGGAAACCACCAGCTCAGCGGCTTGGCAGAGCAGATCGAGATCGTCGCCGATGTCCTCGTCGATCTCCTTCTTCTGCTTGGTGGCGACGGTGACGTCCTCCCGGAAGACGGGCGCCATCTGGTCCTTGCAGTGCTGGACGACCGCGTGGATCTCGTCCTCGGTGACGAAGGCGCCCTGCATTCGGGTGGGCTTGTTCGCGCCCATCGGCAGGAAGAGCCCGTCGCCCTTGCCGATCAGCTTCTCGGCGCCCGGCTGGTCGAGGATGACGCGGCTGTCGGCGAGCGAGGAGGTCGCGAAGGCGAGCCGTGAGGGCACGTTCGCCTTGATCAGACCGGTCACGACGTCCACGGACGGCCGCTGCGTGGCGAGCACCAGGTGGATGCCCGCCGCGCGCGCCAGCTGCGTGATGCGCACGATCGAGTCCTCGACGTCGCGCGGGGCGACCATCATCAGGTCGGCGAGCTCGTCGACGATCACCAGGAGGTACGGATACGGGGTGAGCTCCCGCTCACTGCCCTCGGGCGTCTTGAGCTTGCCCTCGCGGACGGCCTGGTTGAAGTCGTCGATGTGCCGGTAGCCGAACGCCGCCAGGTCGTCGTAGCGCAGGTCCATCTCGCGCACGACCCACTGGAGCGCCTCGGCGGCCCGCTTGGGGTTGGTGATGATCGGCGTGATCAGGTGCGGGATGCCCTCGTACGCGGTGAGCTCGACGCGCTTGGGGTCGACGAGGACCATCCGTACGTCCTCGGGGGTCGCCCGCATCATGATCGACGTGATCAGGCAGTTGATGCAGGACGACTTTCCGGAGCCGGTGGCTCCGGCGACCAGGATGTGCGGCATCTTCGCCATGTTGGCCATGACGAAGCCGCCCTCGACGTCCTTGCCGAGCGCCACCAGCATGGGGTGGTCGTCCTCGGCGGCGTCCGCGAGCCGCAGCACGTCGCCCACGTTGACCATCTCGCGGTCGGAGTTCGGGATCTCGATGCCGACCGCGGATTTGCCGGGGATGGGGCTGATGATGCGGACGTCGGGGCTCGCGACCGCGTACGCGATGTTCTTGGCCAGAGCCGTGATCTTCTCGACCTTCACGGCCGGGCCGAGCTCGATCTCGTACCGCGTGACCGTCGGGCCGCGCGTGAAGCCGGTGACGTCGGCGTCGACCTTGAACTCGCTGAAGACAGTGCTGAGCGAGGCGACGACCGCGTCGTTGGCGGCGCTGCGGGACTTGCCGGGGCCACCGCGCTCGAGCAGGTCGAGCGTGGGCAGCGAGTACGTGATGTCCCCCGCGAGCTGCAGCTGCTCGGCGCGCGGCGGGAGATCGCGCGGCTTGTCCGACGGGGCCTTGGTCAGGTCCGGCACTCCGGAGTCGTCGGACTCACCGGGCTTCTTGCGCCGTACGCCGGGCGGCGGGCCGTCCTTGGCACGGGCGGGACTGTCCGTGGCGCGGGCGGTCGGCACCGGCGCGGAGGTCTCCGCGGGCTGCTCATCGCGCTCGCGCTCCCCGGAGACGCCCTGCGTGAGGTCGGCGACCAGCGGCGAGGGCGGCATGCCGTGCAGGACGGCACCGTCCAGGGCGGCGGCAGCGGCGGCCGCCACGTCCACCGCGTCCATCGGCCGGTCCAGAGAGGGCTGGGAGGCCCTGCGGGGCCTGCGCCGCCGGGTGAGCGCCTCCTCCTCCGCCTGGTCCGGGTCGTACGACTCAGGGGCCTCGGCGCGCCTGCGCGAGCGGGCGGGCAGCGCCTCGCGCCACTGCTCCTCGTACCGCTCGTCGTCCGCGTAGTCCCCCTGCACCTCTTCGGGTGCCGCCTGGACGACGCCGAGCTTGGTGCCGAGCAGCCGCAACCGCTGCGGGATGGCGTTGACGGGCGTCGCCGTGACCACGAGGAGCCCGAAGACGGTCAGCAGGACGAGCAGCGGTACGGCGAGGACCTCGCCCATGGTGAAGATCAGCGGAGTGGACGTGGCCCAGCCGATGAGGCCGCCGGCGTCCCTTATGGCCTCCATGCCGTCCGCACGGGCGGGCGAACCGCAGGCGATGTGCACCTGGCCGAGCACGCCGATGACGAGCGCGGACAGGCCGATCACGATGCGGCCGTTCGCCTCGGGCTTCTCCGGGTGCCGGATGAGGCGTACGCCGATGACCGCGAGCAGTATCGGGAGCAGCAGATCGAGGCGGCCGAAGGCGCCGGTCACCAGCATCTCGACGAGGTCGCCCACGGGGCCGCGCAGATTCGACCACGTACCCGCGGCGACGATCAGGGCGACACCGAGCAGCAGCAGCGCGACGCCGTCCTTGCGGTGCGCCGGGTCGAGACCCTTCGCGCCACGCCCTATGCCACGGAACAGGGCACCCACGCTGTGCGCGAGACCGAGCCAGAGGGCGCGCGCGAGGCGGTAGACGCCGCCCGTGGGACTGGGCGCCGGCTTGGGTGCGGGCTTCTTCGCCACGGCTTTCTTGGCGGGCGCCTTCTTCGCCGGAGCCTTCTTGGGCGGCGGCTTCTTGGCGGCGGCCTTCTTCGCCGGAGCCTTAGTGGGCGCGGCCGCCTTCTTCGCGGGCGTCTTCTTGGCTGCGGACGGACGTGAGGCCATGGGACCGAGGTTACCGGTGGAGACCACTGCGGACACGTGTGCCCACCGCTTCACCCGTTTGTGTCGCCCTTGCGGAGGCGGTGAACTGACGGATGTTCACCGCCTCCGGCCCTGAAGATTCCGGATGTTCACCGCCCCGGCACCGCTCCCCCGGTGTCCGCGCCGGACTCAGTTCTGCGAGGACACCGAAGGCGCACCGCTGCCGGTGCCCGGCTCCAAGGCGTCAAGAGCCCGCCGCAAACCGTTGAGTTTGCGTTCGAGATGAGCCGCGGTGGCGACTGCGGCGGCATCCGCCGAGTCCTCGTCGAGCTGCTTGGAGAGCGCCTCCGCCTGTTCCTCGACGGCCGCCAGGCGAGCGGAGAGCTCCGCGAGAAGCCCTGCGGACTCCTTCGCGTCACCCGCCGCCGACTTGCCGCCGCCTTCGAGCTGGAGACGCAGCAGGGCCGCCTGCTCCCGCAGTTGGCAGTTCTTCATGTACAGCTCGACGAACACCGAGACCTTCGCGCGCAACACCCACGGGTCGAACGGCTTGGAGATGTAGTCCACCGCACCCGCCGCGTAACCCCGGAACGTGTGGTGCGGACCGTGGTTGATGGCGGTGAGGAAGATGATCGGGATGTCCCGGGTCCGTTCTCGCCGCTTGATGTGCGCCGCGGTCTCGAAACCGTCCATGCCCGGCATCTGGACATCCAGCAGGATGACCGCGAAGTCATCCGTCAGTAGTGCTTTGAGCGCTTCCTCCCCGGACGATGCCCGTACCAGGGTCTGATCGAGCGCAGAGAGGATGGCCTCCAGCGCCAGCAGATTCTCCGGCCGGTCATCGACCAGGAGGATCTTGGCCTTCTGCACCATGGCCCGCCCTCCTCGCCCCGGCGGTACACCGGGCGCCGCCCCAGGGGACGACTCCCTTACGCCGTCCGTCCTTGTGCCGGTCATGGTAGCCGCACCCCGCCTGTCGCCACACCCTGTCACCGCGATGTCACTGTGCACGTAGCAGAAACGCGGTGGGAGACCAGAAGGTTCCCCGAATACCGTGGTTCTACACGACTTCGGCCACACTCTGTCAGCAACTCCGCGTAATGGAGCCTCTTCTCAGTCACTCCCCGCGCATCCACTGCTCCATCACCGACAGCAGATGATCCGGGTCGACCGGCTTCGTAACGTAATCGGATGCGCCGGAGTCGATGGCCTTCTCCCGATCACCCTTCATGGCCTTCGCCGTGAGCGCGATGATCGGGAGCCCGGCGAACTGCGGCATCCTGCGGATCGCCGTCGTCGTCGCGTACCCGTCCATCTCCGGCATCATGATGTCCATCAGGACGACCGTCACGTCGTCGTGCTGTTCCAGCACTTCGATGCCCTCGCGGCCGTTCTCCGCGTAGAGGACCGAGAGCCCGTGCTGCTCCAGGACGCTGGTGAGCGCGAACACATTGCGGATGTCGTCGTCGACGATGAGGACCTTCTCACCGCCGAAGTGGTAGCCGGGACGAGCCTCGGACGTCTCCTGTCCCGCGGTCGGCCACTGATCCTGCGAGCGCGTCTCCGCGGGCTCCGGGACGCCCTGCCCGGGCAGCACGGGCGGCTGCTCCGATGAGGCGTGCGCGGCACGGCGGCGGCGCCTGAAGAGCGTGCCCGCCCCGGGCATCTCGTCCGCCCTCTGCGGCGTGGCCGCTTCGCTCTGGGGCGGCTGCTCGGCCGTGGGTGCGGCCGTGGACGCCCCCTCCTCCAGGGCGGGCCGCGCGGGCGTTCCCGGCAGGGGCGCAAGCTGCGTGTAGCCCTGGGGCGGCAGTTCGCTCGGGTGCAGCGGCAAATAGAGCGTGAACGTCGAGCCGCGGCCCGGTTCGCTCGCCGCGTGGATCTCTCCACCGAGGAGACGCGCGATCTCCCGGCTGATGGAGAGCCCGAGTCCCGTGCCGCCGTACTTCCTGCTCGTCGTGCCGTCGGCCTGCTTGAACGCCTCGAAGATCACCCGCATCTTGCTGCCCGCGATCCCGATGCCGGTGTCGCTCACCGAGAAGGCGATCAGATCCGCGTCCGCGTCCCGCAGCGAACCCGCCTCGAGGAGCTGTTCGCGGATGGCGTTGGGCACATCGGCGTTCGCGTGCCGGATCACCAGCTCGACCGCTCCGGAGTCGGTGAACTTCACCGCGTTGGACAGGAGGTTGCGCAGCACCTGAAGGAGCCGCTGCTCGTCCGTGTGCAGGGTCGCCGGCAGCTCCGGAGACACGCGTACGGAGAAATCGAGCCCCTTCTCCGCGGTCAACGGCCGGAAAGTGGCCTCTACGTAGTCCACGAGTTGGACGAGGGCGATGCGCGTCGGGGAGACGTCCATCTTGCCCGCCTCGACCTTGGACAGGTCGAGGATGTCGTTGATCAGCTGCAGCAGGTCCGAGCCCGCCCCGTGGATCGTCTCGGCGAACTCCACCTGCTTGGGGGTGAGGTTCGCGTCGGCATTGTCGGCGAGCAACTTGGCCAGGATCAGCAGCGAGTTGAGCGGCGTACGCAGCTCGTGCGACATGTTCGCCAGGAACTCGGACTTGTACCGCATCGACACGGCGAGCTGTTCGGCGCGCTCCTCCAGTACCTGCCTGGCCTCTTCGATCTCGGTGTTCTTGACCTCGATGTCGCGGTTCTGCTGGGCGAGCAGCTCGGCCTTCTCCTCCAGCTCGGCGTTGGAGTCCTGCAGTGCCTTCTGCCGGTTCTCCAACTCCGCCGACCGCTCCCGCAGTTGCTCGGTGAGTTCCTGCGACTGCCGGAGCAGCACCTCGGTCTTCGTGTTGACGCTGATGGTGTTGACGCTCGTCGCGATCATCTCGGCGATCTGGCTGAGGAAGTCCTTCTGGATCTGCGTGAAGGGCTGGAAGGCGGCCAGCTCGATCACACCGAGGACGGTCCCTTCGAAGAGCACCGGAAGGACGATCACCTGGGCGGGCGGTGCCTCGCCGAGGCCGGAGGCGATCCGCAGATAGCCGGACGGCGCGTTCTCGACAAGGATCGTGCGCCGCTCCTGCGCCGCCGTGCCGATGAGCGTCTCGCCGGGCCGGAAGGACGTCGGCATGGAGCCCATGGAGTAGCCGTAACTGCCCATCATGCGCAGTTCGTACGCGTCTCCTTGCTCGGCGCCGGGCTCCGGGGCGTCCTCCGTGGGCAGCGCCAGGAAGAAGGCGCCGTGCTGCGCGGAGACCACCGGCGTCAGCTCGCTCATGATCAGCGAGGCGACGTCGTCCAGGTCACGGCGGCCCTGCATCAGACCGGAGATGCGGGCCAGGTTGCCCTTGAGCCAGTCCTGTTCCTTGTTGGCCAGGGTGGTGTCGCGGAGGTTGGCGATCATCGAGTTGATGTTGTCCTGAAGGACCTGGATCTCGCCCGCCGCGTCGACGTCGATCTTCAGGTTCAGGTCGCCGCGCGTCACCGCGGTGGCGACCTCCGCGATGGCGCGCACCTGACGCGTCAGGTTCCCTGCCATCTCGTTCACGGACTCGGTGAGGTCGCGCCACGTGCCGTCGACGTCCCGCACCCGCGCCTGACCGCCCAGCTGCCCTTCCGTGCCCACCTCGCGGGCCACCCGCGTGACCTGCTCGGCGAAGGACGACAGCTGATCGACCATGGTGTTGATGGTGGTCTTCAGCTCCAGGATCTCGCCCCGGGCGTCGATGTCGATCTTCTTGGTCAGGTCGCCCTTGGCGATCGCGGTGGTGACCATCGCGATGTTGCGGACCTGGCCGGTGAGGTTGGAGGCCATGCCGTTCACGGACTCCGTCAGGTCCTTCCACGTACCCGAGACTCCGGGCACCCGGGCCTGACCGCCGAGGATGCCGTCCGTGCCCACCTCGCGGGCCACACGGGTCACCTCGTCCGCGAACGAACTCAGCGTCTTCACCATCGTGTTGACGGTGTCGGCGAGCTGCGCGACCTCGCCGCGCGCCTCGACGGTGACCTTCTTGGTGAGGTCTCCGTTGGCGACCGCCGCCGCGACCTGGGAGATGTTGCGCACCTGGCCGGTCAGGTTGTTCGCCATCAGGTTGACGTTGTCGCTGAGGTCCTTCCAGGTACCGGTGACACCCGGGACCCGCGCCTGGCCGCCCAGATTGCCCTCCGTGCCCACCTCGCGGGCCACGCGGTTCACCTGCTCGGCGAAGTTGGAGAGCTGGTCGACCATGGTGTTCACGGTGGTGACGAGTTCGAGGATCTCGCCCTTGGCGTCGACGGTGATCTTCTTGGAGAGGTCGCCCATGGCGACGGCCGTCGTGACCTCGGCGATGTTGCGGACCTGAAGGGTCAGGTTGTTCGCCATGCCGTTCACGGACTGCGTGAGGTCCTTCCAGGTGCCGGAGACACCCTGCACCTCGGCCTGGCCGCCCAGGATGCCGTCGGTGCCCACCTCGCGGGCCACCCGCGTCACCTGCTCGGCGAAGGCGGAGAGCTGGTCCACCATCGTGTTGAGGGTGTTCTTCAGCTCCAGGATCTCGCCACGCGCGTCCACGTCGATCTTCTGCGACAGGTCACCCCGCGCCACCGCGGTCGCGACCTGCGCGATGTTGCGCACCTGGGCCGTGAGGTTGCCGGCCATGCCGTTCACGGAGTCGGTCAGGTCGCGCCACACACCGGCCACGCCGGGCACCTGCGCCTGCCCACCGAGGCGGCCTTCCGTGCCCACCTCGCGGGCCACCCGGGTCACCTGGTCGGCGAAGGCGGAGAGCTGGTCGACCATCGTGTTGATGGTGTTCTTCAGCTCCAGGATCTCGCCACGCGCGTCCACGTCGATCTTCTGCGACAGATCGCCCCGGGCCACCGCCGTCGTGACCTGGGCGATCTGACGCACCTGCGACGTCAGGTTCCCGGCCATGAAGTTGACGGAGTCGGTGAGTTCCTTCCACGTGCCACTGACACCGTCCACGCGCGCCTGGCCGCCGAGGCGGCCTTCGGTGCCCACGTCGCGTGCCATCCGCGTGACCTGATCGGCGAAGGACGACAGCTGGTCCACCATCGTGTTCACGGTGTTCTTCAACTGAAGCATCTCGCCGGAGACGTCAACGGTGACCTTCTGCGACAGATCACCGTTGGCGACCGCCGTCGTCACCTGCGCGATGTTGCGGACCTGGCCCGTGAGGTTGCGGAAGGCGGTGTTGACCGAGTCCGTCAGGTCCTTCCACGTACCGGCCGCACCCTGCACCTGCGCCTGGCCGCCCAGCTCACCCTCGACGCCGATCTCCCGCGCCACACGTGTCACTTCGGCACCGAAGGCGGAGAGCTGGTCCACCATGGTGTTCACGGTGTTCTTCAGCTCGAGCATCTCGCCCGCGACATCGACGGTGACCTTCTGCGACAGATCACCGTTGGCGACCGCCGTCGTCACGGTCGCGATGTCCCGCACCTGCGTGGTGAGGTTCCGGAAGACCGTGTTCACCGAGTCGGTGAGGTCCTTCCACGTCCCCGCCGCGCCCGGCACGTTCGCCTGACCACCCAGCTGCCCCTCGGCGCCGACCTCGTTCGCCACCCGGGTGACCTCGTCCGCGAACGTACGCAGCGTCTCGGTCATCTGGTTGATGGTCTCGGCGAGTTGGGCGACCTCGCCGCGCGCGCTGACCGTCACCTTCTGGGACAGATCGCCGTTCGCGACGGCCGTCGTGACCTGGGCGATTCCACGCACCTGCGCGGTGAGGTTGCCGGCCATGAGGTTCACCGAGTCGGTGAGGTCCTTCCACACTCCCGCCACACCGGGGACCTGCGCCTGGCCGCCCAGCTCGCCCTCCGTGCCGACCTCGCGCGCGACACGGGTCACCTCGGAGGAGAACGACGAGAGCTGGTCCACCATCGTGTTGACGGTGTTCTTCAGCTCCAGCATCTCGCCGGCGACGTGAACCGTCACCTTCCGGGACAAGTCACCCTTGGCGACGGCCGTCGTGACGAGAGCAATGTCACGCACCTGCGCGGTGAGCCGGTACGCCATGGTGTTCACCGAATCCGTGAGATCCTTCCACGAACCGGACATTCCACGTACCCGCGCCTGACCACCCAGCTTGCCCTCGGTGCCCACCTCGCTGGCCACCCGCGTGACCTCGTCGGTGAACGTCGAGAGCTGATCGACCAGATTGTTGACCGTCCGGCCGACCTTCAGAAACTCCCCGCGCAGCGGGTGGCCGTTCCCCTCGTCCGCCTGCGCCCGCAGCTCCATCCGCTGCTCCAGGTCGCCGTCCGCGACAGCGGAGAGCACCCTTCCGACCTCGGAGACCGGACGTACGAGATCGTCGACGAGCGCGTTGGACGCGTCGATCGCATGTGCCCACGAGCCCTCACTGGCGCCGGTCTCGAGCCGTTCCGTGAGCTTTCCCTCACGGCCGACCATGCGACGCACCCGGGAGATCTCGCCCGTCAGATGCAGATTGCGATCGGCCACCTCGTTGAAGACGGCGGCGATCTCGGACATGACGTCGTCACCGGAGACCGTGAGCCGCTTGCGGAAGTTTCCGTCCCGCATGGCCGCGAGCGCCGCGAGCAGTCTGTTCAGGGCCGCCGTGTCCACAGACGTAGTCGCCCCGTGGCGCGGTTTGCGCTGTTTGCTCGTGGACTGTCCGTCTTTCGCACGCGTTTTAGTGCCCCGCGTCGCTGCGCCAGACTCCACTGTGTCCCTCCCGCAAGGGTCGACCGTACTGCTCGGGTTACCTGGGCTCTCTCCAAGAAGCTTGCCCAGTGTTTCACCATGGCTGAACCAGGCCATAACAGTTCGGCAGCTTCGCACACCGTCCGCACACCCTCCGGGCGGAAAACACTGACGACCGGCATCAGCTTGGACGGCGAAGGTAAGTAACCTGGCATCCGGCTGTCCAACCACCCCGGTCCTGCCCGGCCTGGGCGGTGGCACACGTACAAGCGGGCATCGGAGGGGCGGCCGCACCATGGTGGGAGATCTGGGCGTCGATACTCGTACGAGGAGTTCTGTGATCACCGCGCGCGCGGCTGCGACTTTCGACCCCGTCGGGCGTTCCGTCGCGACGGCACGCTCCTTTGTCCGCGACACCCTCCAGGGCTGGGGGTTCACGGACATCGTCGACGATGCCGTCGTCCTCACCAGCGAGCTGGTCACCAACGCGGTGGTTCACGCCGGAACCGCCGCGGACGTCCTCTGCCTGCGCAGCGATGACGCCGTACGCATCGAGGTGTCGGACCACTATCCGGAGCGCGAGATCCCGCTCCAGCAGTCCGCCGCGAACATGGGCAGCCCCGACCGCGAGGGCGGCCGCGGCCTCCAGCTGTGCGCGGCGCTCGCCACCCGCTGGGGCGTCGACTACACCCCCGAGCACAAGCAGGTCTGGTTCCAACTCGACCTCCCCGACCGCTCGGTGGGCACCCGCGCCGCCGGCCCGGCGCTGCCGGCCGAGATGCTCCCGGTCACCGACGGCAGAGTCCGCGTCGCCGTCGTCCAGATCGACCGCGTGGGCGCGATCTCCGCCTGGAACGAAGACGCGGAAGAACTCTTCGGGTACGTCGCCGAACAGGTCACCGGCAAACCGCTCACCGACCTGGCCGCCTGGCCGCAGACCCCTGGCACCAGCACCGGCATCGTGGAGGCCCTCCGGCTCTCCCGCTGGGAGGGCAGCTACGGCATCCGCGGCTCCGACGGCCGCGTGACCCCCGTCTACGCCTCGCACCTGCGCGTCCGCGACGCCGACGGCGAACCCTCCACGGTCTGTCTGCTCGTCCGCGACGACGAGCGCGCCGTCCTGCAGACACCGCTGCGCGGTCCCGCCCCCGAGCCCGGGGTGCTCGCCGAGTCGCACACCGCCGACCCGTTCGAGGTCTTCATCGGCTCCCCGGCGCCGGACGACCTCGACGGTCTGCTCCAGCGCACGGTCGAGCGCGCCCGCGACATGCTCGACGGCGACGCCGCCTTCCTGCTCCTCGCCACGGACGACGAGACGGAGCTGGAGGTCCGCGCCTCCACAGGCCTTCCGTCGGCCCGCCAGCGCTTCGCCCGCGTCCCCGTGGAGGCGGGCCCCGGTCGCTACGGCTCCGCCCGCATGCCGGCCGTACACGAGGACCTCACGGTCGTCCCCGGCGCCGTCCCGCTCCTCAGCGGCACGGGCATGCGCTCCGTGGTCACGGTCCCCCTCAAAGTCGAGGGCCGCCTCACGGGCTCCCTCGGCGTCGCCGCCGAGTCCCCCGACCGCTACTCGAACGAAGAGGCCCTGCGCCTCCAGTTCGCCGCCGACCGCATCGCCCTCGCCGTCGAGTCCGCGCGCCTCGGCGAGCTCGAACGCCTGCGCCGCGGCTCGCTCTCCTTCCTCGTCGAGGCCTCCGACCTCCTCGCAGGCACCCTGGACCGCGACCAGACCCTGGCCCTCATGGCCCAGATGACCGTCCCGACCCTCGCCACCTGGTGCGCCGTCTACACGATCGCCGACCAGGCGTCCGAGCCCTACCTCTCGTACGTCCTCCATGAGGACGAGGAGCGCATCGACGGCCTGAAGGCCCTCCTCTCCAAGATCGCCCCTCCCGACCCCGTGCCGACCCCCGGAGCCCGCGTCTGGGCCGCACCCTCGGAAGCGGCCCACCAGGCCGCCCTGCGCACCTCCATGCGCAGCCTCGGCCTCGGTGAGCCCATGAGCCTGGGCTCCGGCATCGGCACGACGCTCTCCACGGCATCCGCGGTGGGCGGCGAGACGGTCGTCCTGCCCCTGGTCGCCCGCAACCGCGTCATCGGCATGCTCACGCTGGGCAAGCCCTCCGACGAACACTTCCGCCAAGAGATCCTGGAACTGGCCGAAGATCTGTCCCGCCGAGCGGCCCTGGCTCTGGACAACGCCCGCCTCTACTCCGAGCGCATGGCCATCAGCCAGTCCCTCCAGCGCAGCCTGCTGCCGCCGGGGCTCCCGCAGATCCCGGGTGTCGAGGTCGACGTCATCTACCGCGCGGCAGGCGAGGGCAATGAGGTCGGCGGCGACTTCTACGACCTCTTCCCCATCCGCGACGGCGCGTACGGCTTCGCGATCGGCGACGTCTGCGGAACGGGGCCGGAGGCCGCCGCGGTCACCGGCCTGGCCCGCCACGCCCTGCGCCTGCTCGCCCGCGAGGGCTTCGGCGGCCCGGCGGTCCTGGAGCGCCTGAACGCGGCGATCCTCGACGAGGGCGCCCGAAGCCGCTTCCTCACCCTCCTCTACGGGGAGTTGTGGCCGCAGGAGGACGGCTCGGCGGTCCTGAAGATCGTCTGCGCGGGACATCCGCTCCCGCTCCGCCTGCGCCAGGACGGCACGGTCGAGCCGTACGCGGAGCCGCAGCCGCTCCTGGGCGTCATGGACGATCTGGAGCTCTACGAACAGACGATGACGCTCGACCCGGGTGACGTCCTGCTCTGTGTGACGGACGGAGTCACCGAACGCCGCGAGGGCACACGCATGCTCGGCGACGACGGCCTCGCGGACGTCCTCACCACATGCACCGGCCTCACGGCGGGCGCGGTCGCGGCTCGCATCATGCGCGCGGTGGAGCGCTTCGCGACGGACGCCCCGTCGGACGACATGGCGATCCTCGCCATGCGGGTCCCCGGCATTCAGAAGGACTGAGAGTTCCGCCCCGGGGGCCTTCGGGCCCCCGGAAAACAAAAAAGTCCCCGCCCAACTGGGCGGGGACTTTCCCGACTTACTCTCTGAGCCCCCATGCGGAATCGAACCGCAGACCTTCTCCTTACCATGGAGACGCTCTACCGACTGAGCTATAGGGGCCTGTTGCGCTTTCACGGTTTCCCGCTTCGCAACGGAATAAAGCATACCCCGAACTCGCACCCGATCCGAACCGCGGTGAGCGCCCCTCAGAAGGCAGGCTGCAACAACCCTCCGAGCGCATTGCACGCCGATACGACCCGCTGCAGTTCGCGCCGCGATATCGAACCGCCGACCGGCAGCGCCAGCGTCTCGTCCGCGGCACGCTCGGTCTCCGGCAGATAGACGTCCCGCCAGAACTTCGGCGTGCGGTGAACGGGCGTCTTCACGGGCACCCGGCAGTCAACTCCCTTGGCCCGCACGGCACGCGCGAACGCGTCCCGGTCCGGCCGCCCGTTGCCGGGAACCCGCACGACGTACTGCTGATAGCTGTGCCCCTCGACACCGTCCGGGGTGATCACACCACCGAGCCGCCCACTCAGGTAGGTCGCGTGCCCCCGCCGCTGCGCGAGCTCGTCGTACGGTGCGTCCGACTCGCCCTGCTCCAGTACGAGGACGCCGTGCCGCTGCCCGATGTCCCGAAGCCGCCTGACGTCGGCCGGGTGCCCGAAGCGGTGCACGACGGCCACGGCTGCCGTACGGGAGGTCACGGCGGCGCTCACCGCGTCAGGATCCAGGCAGTACGTCGCCCGATCGATGTCCGCGAACACGGGCACGGCCCCTGCCAGGACCACGGCCTCGGCGATCTCGACGTTTCCGTACGCCGGCACGATGACCTCGTCACCGGCACCGACACCTGCGGCTCGCAACATGCCAACTGTCCCCATGCCTCAGATGCTGGCCGCGGAACGTGAACGGCAAGTGTCGCAAAACAAAAAAGAGCTGGTCCCTGAACCGAAGTTCAGGGACCAGCTCTTCTAATAATAGTTCGGCGGCGTCCTACTCTCCCACAGGGTCCCCCCTGCAGTACCATCGGCGCTGTGAGGCTTAGCTTCCGGGTTCGGAATGTAACCGGGCGTTTCCCTCACGCTATGACCACCGAAACACTATGAAACTGTCAACCGCACCATCCCGTGACCAAACAAGGATGGGGTTGTTCGTGGTTTCAGAACCAACACAGTGGACGCGAGCAACTGAGGACAAGCCCTCGGCCTATTAGTACCAGTCACCTCCACCCGTTACCGGGCTTCCAGATCTGGCCTATCAAC
>NZ_JBVIHP010000002.1:0-184959 GCF_055570235.1 Streptomyces sp. NPDC031274
ACGCTGACCGAGGGCCCGTCCCCGTACAGCGGCTCGCCCAGTGCCGCGAACGCCGCTGTCTGGCCGAGCGCGAAGACGTCGGTGGCCGCCGTGACGTCGCCCGTGGACGCCTGCTCGGGAGCCATGAACTGGGGCGTGCCCGCCACGGAACCCGTGACGGTGTGCGGAGACGTGGCGCTGGAGCTCAGTGATATGCCGAAGTCGATGACGCGCGGCCCGTCGGCGGCAAGGAGCACGTTCGACGGCTTCAGGTCCCGGTGCACGATTCCCGCACTGTGGATGGCCTGCAGTGCCTCGGCGACCCCCGCCATCAGCCACAGCACCGCCGGTACCGGCAGCGGCCCGCTCCGGGCGACGGCCTCCGACAGGGAGGGCCCGGCCACGTACAGCGTGGCCAGCCAAGGCGGTACGCCGTCCGCGTCGGCGTCGATCAGTTCGGCCGTGTAGGCGCCCCTGACCCGCTGGGCCGCCCTTATCTCCCTGCTGAACCGCCGCCGGAAGGCCGGATCGTCGGCCAGCTCAGGCCGTACCACCTTGATCGCGACCGGTCGGCCGCCCTGCGTGTGCGACAGATAGACCCGGCCCATGCCCCCCGCGCCGATCCGGGCGGCGATGCGGTAACCGGCCACCGTGGGAGGGTCGTCCGCCTGCAACGGCTGGAACACCTCAGTCGCGTCGTTCATCGGCCCTCGTCCCCCTGCTCCCCTGATCCCCTGCCCCCTGATCAGCAGCAGCCTAAAGGGTGCCTGGTGAACTGCCGCTCCTTCGTCACTCCTCCGCGAGGACCCGCTGTGCCACAGCGAAGGCCGAATTGGCCGCGGGGACACCGCAGTAGACGGCCGTCTGGAGGAGCACCGCGCCGATCTCCTCCGGTGTCAGGCCATTGCGGCGGGCCGCCCGGATGTGCATGGCGAGCTCGTCGTAGTGCCCGTGCGCGACCAGAGCGGTCATGGTGATCATGCTGCGCTCGCGGTGCGCGAGGGTCGGGTCGGTCCAGATCTCGCCCCAGGCGTAACGGGAGATGAAATCCTGGAAGCGGGCCGTGAAGGGCGTGGTGTTCCCCTGAGCGCGGTCCACGTGCGCGTCCCCCAGGACCGCTCGCCGCACGGCCATCCCGCTCGCGTCCGCACCCGTCAAGTGCGTGCGCAGCGCGGCGACCACGGCCTCCGGACGCTCCGCCGGCGCCAGATGCGAGGCGCCCGCCAGCTCCGTGAGGCAGGCGCCCGGCACCGCGTCGGCGATCTCGCGCGCGTGGGCGGGTGGTGTCGCCGGATCCTCGCGTCCCGCGATGACGAGCGTGGGCGCGGTGATCGTCGCGAGCGACTCCCTGATGTCGTACGCCGCCAGCGCGTCGCAGCACGCGGCGTACGCGTCGGGATCGGTGTTGCGGTGGTCGTCCACCAGGCGGGGGACCGTGAACCCGGGCGTGAACCAGCGTTCCGGGGCGCTCTCCGCAAGCGCGTCGAGGCCCTCGCGGCGCACGAGCGCGGCGCGCTCCTCCCAGCGTGCGCTGCCGCCGAAGTGCGCGGAGGAGCAGATCACGGCGAGGCTCTCCACCCGCTCCGGGTGGTGCGCGGCCAGGTGCAGGCCGACGGCGCCACCGAGGGAGACGCCCGCGTACGCGAAACGGTCGATGCCGAGAGAGTCGGCGAGCGCGAGGACGAGCGCGGCCAGGTCGGCGACGCTCGCTCCCGGGCCGATCAGGTCGGCGGGGGACGTGCCGTGGCCGGGCAGATCCCAGCGTACGACCCGGTGGGTGGTGGAGAGTTCGGGCGCCACGGCGTCCCACAGGGCGGTGGAGGTGCCGACCGAGGAGCCGAGGAGGAGAGGGGGCGCGGTCGGGGCGCCCTCGGTGGTGTGGTGCGGCAGCTTGCCGGTCATCGTCGCTCCAGGGCTCGGTCCGTGAGGGTGCCGGCTGAGCCGGTGTAACGGGCGGGGTCGGTGAGTTCGGTGAGATCGACGGCCGGCATCTCGGCGAGACCGGGCTCTTCGGCGAGCACCTCCGCGAGGGACCTGCCCTCGTCCCGGGTGCGCCGGGCCGCCGACGTGAGCAGCTCCTTCGCGCGGGCCCGGCCCAGGAGGGGTGTCAGCTCCGCCGTGAGGCGTTCGGAGACGATCAACCCGCGGGTGAGGCCCAGGTGTTCACGCATCGCCTCCGGGTGGACCCGGAGGTTCTCGGTGAGCTCCGCCGCGTGCAGGCTCGCGCCGCCGACCGTGCGCAGGAGGTCGCGCAGGGCCTCCCACTCCGCGTGCCAGGCGCCCGCGGGGCGTTCGTCCTCGGCGGCCATCGACGCGTGGAGCGCCGCCGCGAGGGCGGGGGCGCGGCGGGCCGCGGCGGCGACGAGGGTGGAGCGGACGGGGTTCGCCTTGTGGGGCATGGCGGAGGAGCCGCCCCCCGCTCCCTCGGAGAGTTCGGTGAGCTCCGTGCGGGAGAGGGTGAGGATGTCCGTGGCCGCCTTGCCGAGGGCCCCGGCGGTGAAGGCGAGCACCGAGGCGATGTCGGCGACCGGGGTGCGGAGCGTGTGCCAGGGAAGGGCGGGTTCGGCAAGACCCAGGTGGTCGGCGTAGGCCAAGACGAGGCCCGCTCCGAGCCCGGCGTCCGCCGCGAACGGCCCCGGCGGGCGTGCCCCGCGCGCGTACGCCCCGAACGCGGCCAACGTACCCGCCGCGCCCCCCAGTTGAGCCGGAAGCGCGTCTCGTACCGGCCTCACTCTGTCCCGTGCGTCGAGCACCAGCGAGCGCCAGCCCGCCGCCTTCAGGCCGAACGTCGTCGGGACCGCGTGCTGCGTCAGGGTGCGGCCCGGCATCACCGTGTCCCGGTGCCGCGTCGCGAGGCGGGCGAGTGCCGTCTCCGTGCGGGTCAGGTCCGCAAGGATCAGGTCCAGCGTGCGCCGCGCGACCAGCATCATCGCCGTGTCCATGATGTCCTGGCTCGTGGCGCCCCGATGGACGTACGGCGCCGCGTCCGCGGGCACCGCCGCCGTCAGGTCCGCGACCAGCGGGATCACCGGATTGCCGCCCGCCCGCGCGCGGAGCGCGAGATCGCGTACGTCGAAGCGATCGGCGTCGGCCGCGGCGGAGACGGCCGTCGCCGCCTCCGCCGGGGCCAGACCCACCGTCGCCTGAGCCCGCGTCAGCGCCGCCTGCGCGTCGAGCATCGCCTGCAGGAAGGCGGTGTCGCCCGTCGCGGCTTCGGCGGGGGAGCCCGCACGCCCGGGGGAGAGCAGGCCGACGTCCGTACCTTCAAGACTCACTGGAACTCCAGGAACACCGTTTCGCCCTCGCCCTGAAGGCGGATGTCGAAACGGTACGTGCGGTGCGGCTCGGGGCGGGTGACCAGCGTCGCGCGCCGCGCCGGGTCGAGGGAGCCAAGGAGCGTGTCGCCCGGCTCGTCGACCAGGTAGGCGCGCGTGTACAGGTGGTGGAGCAGACCTCGCGCGAACACGGCTACCGCGATGTACGAGACGCCGCCCGGCGGGAGCGTACGGACCGTCCAGTGGCCGTCCGCGTCGGTCGGGACGCGGCCGAACCCGGTGAACGCGACTCCGTCACGCCCGATGACCTCGCCCGTGACCGGGTCGTGCCGCAGCGAGCCCGGTGCCCCCGTGCGGGAGCCGTCGGGTGCGGGCTGCCAGGTCTCGATGAGGGCGTCGGGTACGGGGTTTCCCGCGCCGTCGTACACGTACCCGTGCAGGGTGATCGTGTCCGGGTGGCCCGCCGGGGCGACCTCGCCGCCGCGCGGGAAGGGCAGCGCGTAGCCGTAGAACGGGCCGACGGTCTGGGAGGGAGTGGGGGCGTACGACATCAGTGCTTGTCGCCTTCCTCGAAGAGCGTCGCGGACGGGCCGTCCAGGACGATGTCCCAGCGGTAGCCGAGCGACCACTCGGGGGCGGAGAGATCGTGGTCGTAGGCGCAGACCAGACGCGCCCGCGCCGACTCGTCGGTGACCGAGCGCAGGACCGGGTCGTAGGCGAACAGCGGGTCGCCGGGGAAGTACATCTGCGTCACCAGGCGCTGCGTGAACGCCGTGCCGAAGAGCGAGAAGTGGATGTGCGCCGGGCGCCAGGCGTTGACGTGGTTGCGCCATGGGTACGCGCCCGGCTTGATCGTCGTGAAGGAGTACGTTCCCTCGTCGTCGGTCAGACAGCGGCCGAACCCCGTGAAGTTCGGGTCGAGCGGCGCCGGGTGCTGATCGAGCTGATGGGCGTACCGGCCGGACGCGTTGGCCTGCCACAGCTCGACCAACTGGCCGCGCACCGGGCGCCCTTCACGGTCCAGGACACGGCCGGACACGGTGATCCGCTCACCGAGCGGCTCGCCCAGGTGCTGCCGTGTCAGGTCGCGGTCGAGCGCCGTGATGTCGGTGACGCCGAACGCGGGGCCGCTCAGCTCCACCGCCTCCGGGTCGCGAAGAGGGATCAGCTGTTGCTTGGGGTGTCGGAAGTGGCTGCTGCGGTACGGGGGATAGTCGCGCGGCGGGTGGTCGGTGGGCGCGGCCGATGCCTGCGCCTTGGCGACCTCTATGTCTACCTCCCGCTGGCTCAGCCCGTCGGGCAGGGGTTCGGTGAGGGGCATGTGTCTCTCGGCTCCGTGAGTACGGCGAAGTGCGGTGAGTGCGGCGAGTACGGCGTGGTGCTGGGCTGTGAGTACGGCGTGGTGCCGGGCTTTGGGGAAGGCTTTGGCGAAGGGCGGAACAGGTCAGCGTTCGCCGAGCGCGATGGCCCGCGCTGCCTGGATGACGGCTTCGAGCCCGGAGGCGCAGAGCCGGTTGACGGTCACGCCCGGCACCGTCACGGGGAGACCGGCGAGCAGGGCGGCCATGCGGCCGACGTTGCGGTTCTCCTCGCCCGCGCCGTTGGCGTTGCCGAAGTAGACGTCGCCGATCCGGGAGGGGTCCACGTCGGGTGTGCGGGCGAGGAGTTCACGGATGGCGTGGGCGCCGAGGTCGTCGGGTCGGACGCCCGCGAGCGCGCCGTTGTACTTGCCGACGGGGGTGCGTACGGCGTCGACGATGTAGACGTCACGCGGACTCATGACCAGTTCCTCCAGAGAAGGCTTCGGAGGTGGCACCAGAGGAGGCGTCAGAGAGGTCGTCAGAGGCGGCGCCAGCGATGGCTTCGGGAAAGCGGACCTCGGCCGCCGTCTTGGCGACGATCTCGTCCGGTGTGATGCCCGGCGCCAACTCGACCAGTTCCAGGCCGTGTTCGGTGACGTCCAGGACGCCGAGGTCGGTGATGATCCGGTTCACGCAACCCCGGCCGGTCAGCGGAAGGGCGCACTCCGCAAGGATCTTGGGGGAGCCGTCCTTGGCGGTGTGCGTCATCGCCACGATCACCGTCCGCGCCCCGTGCACCAGGTCCATCGCCCCGCCGATCCCCGTGATCATCTTGCCCGGGATCGCCCAGTTGGCCAGGTCGCCGCGCGCGGAGACCTGCATCGCACCGAGCACCGCCACATCGATGTGGCCGCCGCGGATCATCCCGAAGGACAGCGCGGAGTCGAAGTAGGAGGCGCCGGGGCGGACGGTGACCGTCTCCTTGCCCGCGTTGATCAGATCCGGGTCCACTTCGGCTTCCGTGGGGTACGGCCCCACGCCGAGGATGCCGTTCTCGGACTCCAGGACCACCTCGACGCCCTCGGGGAGGTAGTTGGGGATCAGTGTGGGAAGTCCGATGCCCAGGTTCACGTACTGGCCGTCGCGCAGCTCGCGTGCGGCGCGGGCGGCCATCTGCTCACGGGTCCAGGCCATCAGCCGCTCACCGTCCCTCGTGCCGAGGACGCGGCAGGCGGGGAAGCGGGCACGGAGACCGTACGCCGCTCGATGCCCTTGTCCGCCGCCTGCTCCGGGGTCAGCTCCAGGACCCGCTGGACGTAGATCCCCGGCAGGTGCACCGCGTCGGGGTCGATCTCGCCCGGCTCCACCAGCTCCTCCACCTCGGCGATCGTGACCCGCCCTGCCATCGCGGCCAGGGGGTTGAAATTCCGGGTCGACTTGTTGAAGACGAGGTTCCCGTGCCGGTCGCCCTTGGCGGCCCGCACGAGCGCGAAGTCGGTACGGATGCCGCGCTCCAGGACGTACTCCTCGCCATCGAACTCACGCACCTCCTTCGCCGGTGAGGCGAGCGCCACCCCGCCCGAGCCGTCGTAGCGCCACGGCAGCCCGCCGTCGGCGACCTGCGTGCCCACCCCGGCCGGTGTGTAGAACGCGGGAATCCCGCACCCTCCGGCCCGCAGCCGCTCGGCGAGCGTGCCCTGCGGGATCATCTCCACCTCCAGCTCACCGCCCAGGTACTGGCGGGCGAACTCCTTGTTGGCGCCGATGTACGACCCGGTCACCCGGGCGATCCGGCCCGCCGAGAGCAGCACCGCGAGCCCCGACTCCATCGCCCCGCAGTTGTTGGACACCACCCGCAGGCCCGAAACGCCGGCCTCGTACAGCCCCTCGATCAGCACGCCGGGCACACCGCTCAGCCCGAACCCGCCGACCGCGAGGGACGCACCGTCGCCCACATCGGCCACCGCGTCGGCAGCCGAGGCCACCACCTTGTCCATCCGTCGAGCCTCATCTCTTCCAGGCCTTCGATGCCCTACGAATTAATCAGGGCACTGACTATCTCTGCGAGGTCGGACTTACGCTGTCACTCGTTCCGTAGGCCGTCAAGGGCGAGTATTGTTCAGTGCACCTACGAAAAAACCCGGTACAAGACAGCCGGTACGAGTCAGCCGGTACTCAGCCGGTACAAGGCAGCAGCCGGTACGAGGCAGTGGAGGAACTCATGGCCGCGGTGGACCTGACCACCCACCCCGGGCACCTGGCCCGGCGTCTGCAGCAGGCGCACTATCTGCTGTGGAACACGATGGTCTCCGAGGAGATCACCTCACCGCAGTTCGCCGTCCTGAACGCGCTCGTCGCCGAGCCGGGTCTCGATCAGCGCACCGTCGGCGAGCGGGTCGGCCTCGACCGGTCCACCATCGCCGAGGTCATCAGCCGCCTCATCCGCCGCGAGCTGCTCGACAAGGTGCGCGATCCGCAGGACGGCCGCCGGTATCTGCTGCACCTGACGGACGAGGGCAAGCGCACGCACCGCAAGCTGACCGTGCGGACGGCCCGGATGAACCAGGTCTTCCTCGGGCCGCTCTCCGCGGACGAGCAGACCCTCTTCTTCGACCTGATCCAGCGGGTCTCGGAGGCGGCGGAGGGCCTGCGCAATCCCGCGGAACCCTTCGCCGCGACCAACGGCTGACTCCCCGGCAGGGCCCGCGTCACGCCTTCGCGAACACCACCCACACCTGCCCCTTCGCGAACGGCAGCTGCTCGCCGTCGTCCGCCGTGGTGAACTCCGTGCCGTCCTGCGGGGACGTCCGCTCCCAGCGCGCCTCGTAGGCCCGGCCGTCCCGCAGGACCCGCGCCTTCCCTGAGCCGACGGTCTCGGTGAACGGCGTGTTGTTGCCCGAGCGGTCGTGGAAGCGGGACTCGCGCACCTTCACGTACTGCACGACGACCGTCGACGCGCCCAGCGTCTTGCCGTCGGCGGTGCGGGCCTGCGCCCCGTCCATGGAGACGAGCCAGCGCTTCCGCTCGGCCGACCAGTCGAAGGTGAACCGCGCGGCGGGGAAGCGGACCGTGGCTGCACGTTCCGCAGTGCCGCCCTTCGGGCGCCCGCCGAAGGTGAAGCCCGTGCTCTGAAGACCCCCCGTGCCCGCGTCGGGGTCCAGCGCCTTCGGGCGTACGAAGAGGTTGTGCGGGGCCACCTTTCCGCCGCCCCGGAAATAGGCGTCGCCCGGCGCCTTGCCGGGTGACAGCGGGCGCAGGGGAGCGGCCGAGATCAGCGGGAGAAGCTTCGACTGGGCCCCGGAGAACGCGAGGGCCGGATCGTCGAACTGCCTCAGCAGCTCAAGATCCGTCTCCCGCGCACTGCGCACCGGACCGACGACGGGCGGCGGCTTGCTCGCGTACACCGCCATCAGGCGGCTCAGGCCCGCTTCGACCTGCTCCGCGTACACGACGTCCGCCGCGTCCAGACCCGTCTGCGGGCGCGCGGGGCCCACGTTGTCGATCTTCACGGCGAGAACGTGCCCGTCGCCGTCGGAGGGCGCCTTCCCGTTGCCTCCGTTGGTGTCGCTGAGGGTGCAGCCGGGCGCGAGGCCCAGAGCGGCGACGGCCGCCACCGCCGCCACCGTCGTGCGTCGTGTCCATCTCCGCGTTCGCATACGGGCTTCCTACCCCGTCCGCCCCGGCCCTCCCACCCAGCTGAGCCAAGATCAGTCAAGGTCAGTCAAGGCCGACCCAGATCAAGGGCGTTGCGCAGGCCGAGCCGGTAGCGGGTGCGGTCATGGCGCTCATAGAACTGGATGCCCGTTCATCCAGCCGGTCTCCAACTTGTCGCAGCGCGCCAACTGTGGGTCGGCGCCCTTCAGTTCCGCACTCCACGTCCTGCGCGCGTGCTCCACCGGCATGGTGGAAGCGGCGTGCGAGCGCGGGCCGGAACATTGGCGCGCATGCGTTCCCGGCGGGGAGCCGTGGGGTGGTGTGACGTGCGTATGGCCGGAGTGCGAAGGCTGCGTTTCCGGAAAGCCGGGGCGGGTGAGACGGCTTGACCCCTCTTGGTGCCGTGGCTAGTTTCATCGCCATGCGAATATCCCGGCGGTTCAAGCAGCGGCGCGCTGTTGATCTGATGCGCGTCGCCACCGCTCTGTGTAGCTGACCTTCAAGACGCACACGTCTTTTCGTGAGAACCCGCAAGGCCGCAGGGAATTTCCCTGCCGGTCTTCCCCCTCCGTGAAGGTCCGCACTCCGGGAAAGAACTCATGCCCACACATATGCGCACGCCCACACCTGTACGGGCGGCGCTCGGCACTGCCCTCCTCGCGCCGCTGCTCCTGGCCGGATGCGCGGACAACGCCACGTCGACCGAGACCGTCGACGCCAAGCAGGTCTCCGCCAAGATCCCGAAGAAGGTGGATCCGAACACCACTATCACCGTCGGAGCCCCGGACGCCCAGGTCGCCCTGAAACTCTCCGGACAGCTCGGCAAGCTCCCCTTCAAGGTGAAATGGGCCAACATCAGCGGCGGCCCCCAGTGCTCCGAGGCATTCAGGGCACATTCCCTCGACGTGTGCTCCGCGGCGGAAATACCGTCCATTCACGCCCATTGGACGGGACTCGACACAAAATTGGTGGCGTCCAAATTCCGCGAGGACCCGCTGAAACACCCCACGTACGAAATCGGCGTCGCGCCCGGCGCGGACATCGACACGCTGAAGGACCTGCGTGGCAAGAAGATCGCCTACAGCCCGGGGCAGGCGCAGGGCGCCCTCGTCC
The DNA here is from genome assembly GCF_055570235.1 of Streptomyces sp. NPDC031274. NCBI lineage: Bacteria > Bacillati > Actinomycetota > Actinomycetes > Kitasatosporales > Streptomycetaceae > Streptomyces > Streptomyces sp. NPDC031274. The sequence goes on from NZ_JBVIHP010000002.1 coordinate 9,323, forward strand.
TGCGCATCCTCGCCAAGGCCGGGCTCACCAAGGACGACGTGGAGCTCGTCGAACTGCCCAGCACCGGCGACGTCTACCCGTCCGCGCTCGGCAGCGGCCAAGTCGACGCGGCGCCGCTCGGCGGGGTCAACATCAAGCGCTATCCCGCGAAGTACGGCAAGGACGGCGCGAAGACCATCCAGCACGGGCTGCGGGACGATCCGGGGCATCTGTGGGTGCCGACCGAGTCGGTGGAGGACCCGCGGAAGGCCGCGGCCATCAGGGAGTTCGTGAAGTACTGGGCGCGCGCCGCCGAATGGGCCGACAAGCATCCCGACGAGTGGATCGCCGGTTACTACGTCAAGGATCAGGGCCTGTCCCGCGCGGACGGCGAGTACCTGGTCAAGGGGAACGGCCACCCCGACTTCCCGGCCGACTGGACCTCCGCCATCGCGCGGCAGCAGAAGACCGTCGATCTGCTGGCGAAAGAGACCGGCAAGAAGCCCTTCGACGCCGAGGTCCTCTTCGACCGGCGGTACGAGTCGGTCGCCGCCGACGCGGTCAAGTCCGGTGCGGGGGAGGGCACATGAGCGTCGAAGCGCCCTCCCTGGCCAAGGCCGCGACCCGTACCGGACCCGTGGCCCGGGCGCGCCGTCGGCCGCCGCGGCGCCGCAGGCTCGGACCGGGCCGCCCCATACCGTACGGATGGGCCATCGGCCCTCTGCTCCTGCTCGCGATCTGGTCGGCAGGGTCGGCCGCCGGATTCATCGACGCCCGCAACCTCTCCGCGCCCTGGACCGTGGTGAGCACCGCCGGTGACCTGATCTCCGAGGGGCGCCTCCAGTCGAACCTCGCCACCTCCGCCGAACGCGCCCTCCTGGGGCTGCTCTTCGGCACCGCGGCGGGGCTCGCCCTCGCGATCGCCGCCGGGCTCAGCAGGATCGGCGAGGGAATCATCGACGGACCCGTGCAGATCAAGCGGGCCATCCCGTCGCTCGCGCTGATCCCGCTGCTCATCCTCTGGTTCGGCATCGGCGAGTCGATGAAGGTCATCACCATCGCGCTCGGTGTCTTCGTGCCGGTCTACATCCACACCCACAACGGGCTGCGGACGATCGACGGCCGCTACGCCGAACTCGCTGAGACCGTAGGGCTTTCACGGGCCGGATTCGTGCGGCACGTCGTCCTGCCGGGGGCGCTGCCGGGCTTCCTGCTGGGCATGCGGTTCGCGGTCACCGCGGCGTGGCTCTCGCTCGTCGTGGTCGAGCAGGTCAATGCCACGAGTGGCATCGGCTACATGATGGAGCTCGCCCGCACCTACGGGCAGACCGACATCATCATCGTCGGCCTCGTCGTGTACGGGCTTCTCGGTCTCGTCTCGGACGCACTGGTCCGGCTCGTGGAGAGGAAGGCGCTGTCATGGCGACGCACACTGGCGGGCTGACGGACGAGGGACGGGCCGTCAGCGACGAGGGACCGGCCGTCAGCATCGAAGGGCTTGTCCGCTCCTTCGGAGACCGCACGATCCTCGACGGGCTCGAACTGAGCATCGCACCAGGTGAGTTCGTGGCGCTCCTCGGACGCAGCGGCTCGGGCAAGTCCACGCTGCTGCGGGCCCTGGCGGAACTCGACCACGAGGTCGAGGGCAGCGGAGAGCTCACGGCGCCGGACGACGTCTCGGTGGTCTTCCAGGACGCACGCCTGCTGCCCTGGAAGCGGGTCCTTGACAACGTCGTACTGGGCCTGACGGGCCCCGGAGCGCGGGACCTGGGCCGCGCGGCGCTCGACGAAGTGGGCCTCGGTGGCCGGGAGGACGCCTGGCCCGCGGACCTCTCCGGCGGCGAACAACAGCGGGTCTCGCTCGCCCGCTCCCTGGTACGCGAACCGCAACTCCTGTTGGCCGACGAGCCGTTCGGCGCACTGGACGCGCTCACCCGCATCCGGATGCACGCCCTGCTGCGACGCCTCTGCGAGGCACACCGGCCCGCCGTGCTCCTGGTCACCCATGACGTGGACGAGGCGATCGCTCTCGCCGATCGGGTGGTCGTCCTGGACGCGGGGCGCATCGCGGCCGACGTACGGGTGGAGCTTCCCGCGCCGCGGGGGCAGGGGAGCGCGGAGTACGCGGAGCTGCGCGGGAGGCTGCTGCGGCAGCTGGGGGTCGACCCGGCAGGCGGCGACCCGGCGCTCGCACGCCCCGGGAGCAGGCGCGCCGCCTAGCGCAGCACATCCGCCAGGTCGTACCGGACCGGCTCCTCCAGCTGGGCGAACGTACAGCTGTCAGGGGTACGGTCCGGTCGCCACGTGCGGAACCGTGCCGTGTGCCGGAAGCGCTGCCCGCCCTCCATGTGGTCGTACGCCACCTCGCAGACGCGCTCGGGACGCAGCGGCACCCAGGACAGGTCCTTCTTGCCCGACCAGCGGCTCGGCGCGCCCGGCATCCGGGACGTCTCGTGCGCGGCCTCGTCCGCCCAGGCCGCCCAGGGGTGACCTTCGGCCGCGGCGGCGTCGTCCATCCGCAGCGGCTCCAGCTCGTCGACCAGCTCCGCCCGGCGCCGCATGGAGAACGCGGCGCAGACCCCGACGTGCTGCAGGGTGCCCCCGTCGTCGTACAGGCCCAGGAGGAGCGAGCCGACGACGGGGCCGCTCTTGTGGAAGCGGTAGCCCGCGACCACGCAGTCCGCCGTGCGCTCGTGCTTGATCTTGAACATGAGCCGTTCGTTCTGCCGGTAGCGCAGGTCGAGCGGCTTGGCGATGACGCCGTCGAGCCCCGCGCCCTCGTACTGCTCGAACCACTTCCGGGCCAGCTCCGGGTCCATGGTGGCGGGCGCGAGGTGGACGGGGGCGCTCACGCCCTCCAGGGCCTCGGCAAGGCGTGTGCGGCGCTCGGCGAGGGGAGTGTCGAGCAGGGCCTCGTCGTCCAGGGCGAGCAGGTCGAAGGCCACGAAGGACGCCGGGGTCCGCTCGGCGAGCGTCCGCACCCGCGACGCGGCGGGGTGGATGCGCTCCGTGAGGGCGTCGAAGTCGAGATGGCCGCCGCGGGCGATCACGATCTCGCCGTCCAGGACGCAGCGGGCGGGAAGGCGGTCGAGCAGGGCTTCCGCCAGCTCCGGGAAGTACCGGGTCAGGGGCTTTCCCGTACGGCTGCCGATCTCCAGGTCCGCGCCGTCACGGAAGACGATCGCACGGAAGCCGTCCCACTTGGCCTCGTACTGCATGCCCGGCGGGATCCTCGCCACGGGTTTGGCGAGCATGGGCTTGACGGGGGGCATCACCGGCAGATCCATGACTCAAACCTATGGGGCGTCCGTGGGGTCCGCCTGTTCGGCGTGCGTCCATGAAGGGCAGGTCAGCTGCGCCGCGCCGAGCCCGGCCAGGTGTGGGGCGCCACCGAAGAGGGCGTGTTCTCGCCACCACGGCCAGAGGCTGGGACTCCGCGTCGGCGGGCGCCCGCACAACTCGTGGTGGCGCACTTACGGCAATGGCACCCGCTGAGCGCGTTCCGGCGGTTCCCTGGGTGGACAGCGTTCGACGCAGCGCCGACATGAAGGAGCGCCACATGCCCCGTAAGTCCTCCGTCCCCTACGGCTCGGTCGCCTTGCCCGCCGAGATCCTGGCCACCGCCCTGTACGGGCTCGGCCGGTACGAGGCCGTCGAGATCGAAGCCAGGAAGGAAGGGCTCCGCCCCAGCACCGCGGTGTGCAACGCGGTCGCGTGTCTGTGGGAGAACGGGCATCGGAACGAGGTCGCCAACCTCATCGGCACGGTCTGCGCGGTCCTCCGCGGAAATCCGATGCCAGGAGGTGCCGGTCGGATCACGCACGAGGCGGTCATAGACGCGTTCGGCGCCGAGCTCGCCGAACTCCGCCTGACGCCGCAGGGCGGGTGGGACGCCGCCGCCGAATATCTCCGCCGCGAAGTGCCGCGCGGCTTCTAGCAACGCCGCGCGACGGTGGCCACTGCCCGATCCGGGCGGGGGCCGCCGTCCGTGTTCAGGGCTTCGGACTCAGCGACATCGCGTCATACGGCGGCGGGTCGGCGAACGACAGCACCTCGCCCGACCGCTCATACCCCAGGACCTCGTACAGACCGCGCATCTGACCTGGGCATCCGCCCTGGCCATCCGCCCTGGCCATCCGCCCTGGGTATCGTCTGGGTCCGGCAGAGCAGATCCACGCCCCGATTCTGTCCACATGCATCACTCTCCTCCCTATGCGTCACCCTCTTTCCGGTATGCGTCTCTCGTCCCTTGCGTCTAGCGTGGCGGCATGGGTGGTAAAGCGGTCGAGCTCGACGCGGGCGGGCGGACGGTGCGGCTCTCCAGCCCGGACAAGGTCGTCTTTCCGGAGCGGGGCTTCACCAAGCTGGACGTCGCCCGCTACTTCCTCGCGGTCGGCGACGGGATCGTACGCGCCCTGCGGGACCGCCCCACGACGCTCCAGCGCTTCCCCGACGGGGTCACCGGCGAGTTCTTCTACCAGAAGCGCGCCCCCAAGAACCTCCCCGACTGGATTCCCACCGGCACCATCGCCTTCCCCAGCGGCCGCACCGCCGAGGAGATCTGCCCCACCGAAGTGGCCGCCGTCGTCTGGGCCGCCCAGTTCAACACGCTGACCTTCCACCCCTGGCCGGTACGGCGCGACGACCCCGACCACCCCGACGAACTCCGCATCGACCTGGACCCGCAGCCCGGCACGGACTACGCGGACGCGGTGCGCGCCGCACACGAACTCCGCGCCGTCCTGGTCGAGTTCGGGCTCCAGGGCTGGCCCAAGACGTCCGGCGGACGCGGCCTGCATGTCTTCGTGCCGATCGAACCGAGGTGGGACTTCACCGGCGTACGACGGGCGGTGATCGCCTGCGGCCGCGAACTGGAGCGCCGCATGCCGGACGCCGTCACGACCGCGTGGTGGAAGGAGGAACGTGGCGAGCGGATCTTCGTCGACTACAACCAGACCGCCCGCGACCGGACCATCGCCTCCGCCTACTCGGTACGCCCCGGGCCGAACGCCCCCGTGTCGGCGCCGCTGCGCTGGGACGAGATCGACGACGCGGTGCCGGAGGACTTCGACATCGGCACGATGCCGGAGCGGTTCGCCCAAGTCGGCGACGTGCACGCGGACATGGAGAAGCACGCCTTCTCACTGGACGCACTCCTCGAACTCGCCGACCGCGACGAGCGCGACCGCGACCTGGGCGACATGCCCTATCCGCCCGAGTACCCCAAGATGCCGGGCGAGCCGAAGCGGGTACAGCCGAGCCGGGCCAGGCACGAGGAGTGAAGGCCCGGCCGCCGCCGGACGGCGAGCTCAGATCGGGTACATCGGGTACGCCGCGTGGATGCTCCCGTCGCCGATGACCACCTCGACCGCGCTCATCATTTTGCCGCTGCCGCTGCCGCTCCGTTGACACCGATCGGACTGCCGTGGTCGATGCGGTGGGTTTGGGTGTCCTGGCCCATCTTGGCGCGCGGGTTGGGCAGGGCCGCGAAAGACATGACTGTGAGAGTTCTTCTGTGGCCCGTGATGGGTTGCTGCCAGGCTCAGCGCGCCGGGGGTCGGGCCTCCTGGCCGAGGCGGCCCGACGCGGTCGTGGCCTTCCGGCCGGTGCCGACCGGGTTCGCCGCACACCGCCGCCACAGTGCGAACGCGGCCATGGCGACCAGCAGATACACGGGTACGAGGAGCTCCGCCCCCGGCGTCGTCTCCACGGACCAGCCCGCACTTCGCCGGTCGCCCTCGAACACGACCCGGTTGACGGTGAGGAAGGTCAGATGCGCGCCTATGCCAACCCACAGCGGAGCGTGCCGCACCGCCGTGCGGGCCGCGACGAGCATCAGGCCGAAGACGGTGAGCAGAATCAGGTAGTCGGCCGGATTCTGCCCTCCGGGCGCGAGGCCGACGGGCCCGCCCTCGCCACCGACAAGGCGCGCCGCGCCTGCCTGCACCACCGTCGAGACACCGGGCACGACCAGGAACACGGCTGTCGTCCCGAGCGCCGATGCCACTCCGCCGAATCGGCTCCGCAGCGACGTCCACGTATGGCCGCGCAGCGTCGTCTCCTCGGGCAGCGCCTCAAGGAGCAGAGCGGTCACGGCGTTCGTCACGACGTATCCGGCGAGCATGGGCAGATCAGGGCGTGACCAGTGCAGCATCCCGGCGGCTGTCCCCGCACCGAGCACCAGCGCCGCGGCCCCCGCCGTCACGCCCACCCCGACGAGCAGGGCCCGCAGACTCGGGCCCGCACCGCCGAACCCGATGTCCGCGAGCGAGCCGCGCCGCCGACGCAGCGCGAACACGACGAGCGGCATGGCCACCGCGCTGACGAGCGCGGCAGGCACCAGGCGGGCGGCGAACCCGCTCATCCCGGCGGCGTCGGCGACCACCGGACCCACCGCGGTCCCCGCCCCCAGCGCCACGGCCATGATGAGACCGCCGCCCAGGGCCCGACCCAGTGCCCCGGAGAGGGAGGGGGGCGTGCGGGAGTGAACGGACGAGTCGCGGCGAGGGTCGGTCATTGCGCTCTCCTTGCTGAACACCTGGTCTGAACACCCCTTCGCACATGGGGTATTCACCATCCTCGACGCCCATGCGACCACCGGGGTCGTAGCGGCGGATGAGATGCCGATACACCTTTCTGTGCAGGAGCCGCGGCGCTTCGGCTCACGTAGACCTGGCCGCGGGCCCCGCTGCCCGCTGGTCAGCAAGATGCCGTACGCCACTGACAACGGCGCCCGCACCCCCTGCGGGGTACGGGCGCCGAAGCGGAATCGATCAGTCGAGGAGAAGTGGTGGGCTACAGCTCCTTGATCCTGATGTCCCGGTACGAGATCACATCCGTGACCCCGTGCACCTGCACCCCGACATAGCCGGACGAGTAGCGCCGTCCGTCCGTGCCCGGGTCGTCGCCGCGCGGCGGTGTGAAGTCCTGGCCGCCGGTGTTGTCGAACTCGTTGATCAGGACGCCGTTGCGGTAGATCGAGTAGTGCTGGTCCACCACCTTGATCTCGTAGTCGTTCCACGTGCCCTTCGGGGTGACGCCGGCACCGGCGAGACCCACCCGGTCGAAGCCGTAGATCGACCCCGTCTTGTACATGTCGCCGTCAGGCTTGTCGAGCGCCTGGATCTCGTGCCCGTACTTGATGGCGACCCACTCCGGACGTGACTCCTCCGGGTGGTCGTGGACCTGCGGGAAGCGCACGAAGACACCGCCGTTGGCGTTGCCGTTGCCCGGCGCGTCGTCCCGCCACTGGAGCTTCAGCGAGAAGTCGCCGTACTTGCGCTCCGGGAACCACAGCATGCCCATGCCCTCGACGGTGGTGCTGCTGGTGATCGAACCGTCGGCGTTGAGGCCGAACTTGCCGCCGCCGACCTGCTCCCACTTGTCGAGGGAGCCCTGGGTGCCGTCGAAGATCTTGCGGTAACCGTCCGTCTGGCCGGGCTTGCCGATGCCGGACTGCTTGGCGGCCTTATTGATCTTGTTGTACTCGCGCTGGTCGATCTCACCGGCCTTCAGGAGCTTGTCCGTGACGCTCTTGACGTGCTTGAGGAAGAGCGCGTGCGAGGTCCACTCCTTCTCGTCCTCGATCAGCTCGTTGATGCGGCAGCGGGTGTTGGTGACCCGGTTCGGGATGCCCGTGTCGACCGTGCCGACGATGACCGTCAACCGCTCGTCGAACTCAGCGCAGTTGGGAGCAGGGACACCGCCGCCCTCCTTGACCGTGAACGAGACGTCCTTGGCCGTCGACGTGTTGCCCGCCTTGTCGCTCGCCCGGTAGGCCACCGTGTGGCGGCCCACGCGGTCGACGACGACCGGAGCGGTGTACGCGAGATACGGACCGCCGTCGAGCGAGTACTCGACCTTGTCGACACCGGAGTCGGCGTCGGTCGCGGTGACGCTCACCTTCGCCTTGCCGACGTACGCGCCGTCCGAGTTCTTGGTGCCGTCGACCTTCGCGGCGGTCTCCGGCGGCGTCTTGTCCTGGACCGGCGGCGTGACCACGGTGAACTCGACGGCCTTCTCCGCCGCCTGGTTCCCCGCCTTGTCGGACGCGCGGTAGCGGATCTTGTACGGGCCCGCCGCGTGGACCATGACCGGCGCGGTGTACGCCGTCCACGCACCGCCGTCACCGATCGCGTACTCGATCTTGTTGACACCGGAGCCGGTGTCGGACGCCGTCACGGTGACGGTCGCCATCCCGGCGTACTCGCCCTTGTCGTTCTTCTCGCCGGTCACCGTGGCCGAGGTCTCCGGGGGCGTCTTGTCGTCGGTGTCCGGCGCGACCACCGTGAAGTCGACGGCCTTCTCCGCCGCCACGTTGCCCGCCTTGTCGCTCGCGCGATAGCGGATCTTGTGGGTGCCGACCTGGTCGACGACCACGGGCGCCGTGTACGGCTGCCAGGCTCCGTCCGCGCCGACCGCGAACTCGGTCTTGTCGACGCCCGAACCCGCGTCCGTCGCCGTCACCGAGACGGTGGCGGAACCTACGTACGCGCCGTCGGCGTCGGTCTGGCCCTCGACCTTGGCCGCCGTCTCGGGAGCGGTGGTGTCCTCGCCGCCGCCCTCGGTCACCACGAGGATGCCCTGCATCGAGCCGTGGCCCGGGATCGTGCAGTGGTAGCGGTAACGGCCGGGCGTGAGGGTGACCTCCGCCGTGTGCTTGCCGCCCTGGTCGTCGTTCGGGTTGGCCAGGACGTTCAGCGGCACGTCGTTGTTGTACTCGGGATCCGAGACGTCGAACGTCAGCGTGTGCGGCATGCCGGTGTCGTTGCCGGTCGCCTCGCTGTTCTCGAAGACGATCGTCGTCGCGCCCGCGACCGCCGTGGCGGGCGCCGACGCGTACTTGTCGATTGCGTTGTTCGCGGTCCAGGTCAGGGTCTGGGCGGCCGCGGCGCCGGGGTTGTCGGGCTGGCTCGCCGCCGTCGACGTCAGGCCGAGCACCATCAGGAGCGACGCGACTAGCGCCGTCCAGAGTCTTCGCTGTCTCAGCGCGGGCATCATCCGGCCTTCCTTGCCAGGTCCTTGGCGGCCGGTGTGGCCTCGCCGCCCGAATAAGTGACGCGCCACAGCGCCGACTTGGAGTCCGAGGTGAAGAACCCGCGGCCGTAGTCGAGGACGTACAACGATCCGTCGGGGGCGAACTTCCAGTCCATGAGGTTCTTGATGCCGTCGTTGCCGATCGGGATGATCTTCTTCAGGGATTCGGCGTGCGTGGGCAGGCCGCCGCTGCCGACCGTCTTCGGGTCGGTGAGCACCGCGTGCCGGGGCTGGTCGGCGTCGTAGAAGTCACCGACGAACCACTTGCCGTCCCAGTACGAAGGCCACTTGTCGGCGCTCGTGCTCGCCGCGTCGTAGCGGTAGACCGGGCCGTTCATCGTGGCCTGGCCGCCACCCTTGAGCCACGGCAGGAGAATCTTCTGCTCCTCCGTCTTGTAGCTCGGGACGCCCTTCGCGTCGCGCGGGTAGTCGACGCCGCCGCCCTGCGGCGAGTACCAGATGTTGTTCGGCTCGGCCGGCGGGATGTTCACCAGGCCGTCGTTGTTGGGCGACTCGTTCTTGAGGTTCTTGCAGTCGTACCAGCCGAGCGGCTTCGTCGGGTCCGGCAGATTGCGGTCGCGGTAGGGCTGGTTGTTGCCCATGCAGTACGGCCAGCCGCGGTTGGAGGCGTGGGTGATCGCGGCGAACGTGTCGTACTTCGCCGGGCCCCACGTCGTCGACGGCGCACCGGCGTCGGGGCCGACCCAGCCCGCGTAGAGGGTGTCGGTCTTCTTGTCGACGGAGATGCGCGCCGGGTTCCTGACGCCCATCACGTAGATCTCGCCGCGCGTCTTGCCGCCGCCCTCGTCCGGCTCCTTGCCGGTGAAGAGGTTGCCCGAGGGGAGCGTGTACGTCCCGTCGGCCTCCGGGTGGATGCGCAGGATCTTGCCGTTGAGGTTGTTCGTGTTGCCCGCGGTGCGGCGCGCGTCGGCGAAGGAGACGCCCTTGAAGTTGGGCTGCGGGTTGTTGCCCGAGTAACCGTCGCTGAACTGCGAGGAGTTGTTGTCACCGGTCGCGATGTAGAGATTGCCCTTGGAGTCCCAGGCCATCCCGCCGCCCGCGTGGCAGCAACTGTGGATCTGCACCGGCCACTTGAGCAGGACCTTCTCGCTGGCCATGTCCAGCTTGTCGGTCGTCCGGTCCAGCGTGAAGCGGGAGACGTAGCGCTCGGCCATGTGCGTCTCGCGGTTGATCTTCGAGTGGGGTGTGTAGTGCAGGTACACCCAGCCGTTCTGCTCGAACTTCGGGTCGAGCTCGATACCGAGCAGACCCTCCTCGACCTTGATCAGCTCATCGCCGCCGCCCTTGTTGCCGAAGACGGTGAGTGCCCCGGCGAGCGTCGACTTCTTGGTCTTGGGGTCGTAGACGTGGATCTCGCCCTTGCCCTTGCCGATGTCCGGGTTGTTCCAGTCGGTGATGACCGGCTGCGAGGAGTCGGCGCCGCCCCGGCCGATGTAGACGACCTTGCCGTCGGGCGCCGTGACCAGGCCGTGCGGCTCGCCGATCTGGTCGTTCTGGCCCGGCTGGTTGGCCTGGGTCAGGCGCTGGGCCTTGTAGTTGGCGGTGATGGTCGACTTGCAGTCGGCGCGCGAGATGCGGGTCGTCCAGTTCAGGGCGCCGCGCAGGTGCTGGCGGAAGTCGCTCTCGTCGTACGAGGCCGCCGTGCCGCCCATGCCGGTGTAGAAGGAGCGTCCGCCGTCGTAGTCACGGCACCAGGAGACCGGGTGGTCGGCGCCGTTCTTGCTCGCGCCCGGCTGGTAGGTCGACTCGCGCACGCGGGCCACCGTGTGGACCTCGCCGGTCGGGTTCTTGGTCCAGTTCAGCCACTGGTCGGGGCGCTTCCACTGGAGGGGCAGATCCTTGGTGGCCGGGTGCTCCCGGTCGCCCACCTCGACGGTGGCACGCTGTACGTTCGTCGGGCTCGAGTCGGCGGGGCGAGCGCCGATCAGGCCGGTGAACCAGGTCGAGTACGGCTCGGCGCGGGCCGCGTCATGGATGCCGAGGAAGCCGCCGCCCGCCTCCATGTAGGCCTCAAGGCCCGCCTCCTGCTCGGGGTCAAGGACGTCACCGCCACCGGTCAGGAAGGCGACGGCGTTGAACTTGCCGAGTTTGGCCTCGTCCGTGAAGACCGCCGGGTCGTCGGTCGCCACGATCTTGAACCGCTCGGCGGCGGCTCCCGACTGGCCGATCTTCTCGATGGCCTCGATGCCGGCGTTCACGACCGGTGACTCGTCGCCGCCCGCCGCCGATCCGTGGAAGACGAGTACGCGCACGTTCGCCTGGCCGGGCGGCGACGGCAGGGACATCGTTGTCAACGGCGGTTCGGGATAGGGCCGCGCGGTGGCGGCCTGCGTGGAGAGCACGCCGGTGACCATGGCTCCGGAGAGCAGGGCGGCGGCCCAGGCGCGGCGGGAGCCGACCCGGTTCCGGTGCTTGCTCAGGCTCTGACCCTGGCCCTGATTCTGGCCCTGAATCGGGCTCTGAATCGGGTTCCTGCCCTGGTTCTGGCGGTTCGATCTGCGTCTGGCTCTGCTCAACCCTCGTACAGCCAAGGGCTCTTGATGCGGTGTGAGCCGCATGAGTACACCCACCCCTCGTCGGTCACAGCAACAGGCGCGGATGAAGCTAGACCTCTTTTGGCCAGGCGCCAATAGGTAACACCGGAGTTCCGCGAACTTTGTCCTGCGTGTGGATAAACGAGGGTCCCACCGATACCGTGTGGCCGTCCCGGGGGCCTCCTGTACCCCGTCAGCCTCCGTACCGCAGTGGGGAGTTCGGCATGGACCGACGGAGCTTCAACCGACGGATGCTCGTGGGCGGGGTGGCCGCGACGGCCGGGGTGACATCGTTGTCGCTCGCCTCGGCGCCCGAGGCGAGCACGGCCGAGAGCGCACCGAGGACCGCACCCGCGGGCGGCGAGGTGCGCCGCATCAAGATGTACGCGGAGAAGCTGCCGGACGGACAGATGGGCTACGGCCTGGAGAAGGGCAAGGCGTCCATCCCCGGCCCGCTCATCGAGCTGAACGAGGGCGACACCCTGCACATCGAGTTCGAGAACACGATGGATGTGAACGCCAGCCTGCACGTCCACGGCATGGACTACGACATCTCCAACGACGGCACCAAGCACACCAAGAGCGATGTCGAGCCGGGCGGCAAGCGTACGTACACCTGGCGCACGCACGCGCCGGGCCGTCGCAAGGACGGCACCTGGCGGCCGGGCACGGCGGGTTACTGGCACTACCATGACCACGTCGTCGGCACGGACCACGGGACGGGCGGCGTGCGCAAGGGGCTCTACGGTCCGCTGATCGTGCGCCGCAAGGGCGACCTGCTGCCGGACAAGACCTTCACCATCGTCTTCAACGACATGACGATCAACAACAAGGCCGGTCACGACAGCCCCAACTTCGAGGCCACGGTGGGCGATCGGGTCGAGTTCGTCTCGATCACGCACGGCGAGTACTACCACACGTTCCACATCCACGGTCACCGCTGGGCGGACAACCGCACGGGCCTGCTCACCGGCCCCGACGACCCGAGCCAGATCCTCGACGACAAGATCACCGGGCCGGGGGACTCCTTCGGCTTCCAGGTCATCGCGGGGGAGGGGGTGGGTGCGGGCGCCTGGATGTACCACTGCCATGTGCAGAGCCACTCCGACATGGGGATGGTGGGGCTCTTCCTGGTGAAGAAGGCGGACGGGACGATTCCGGACTATGAGCCGCACCATGCTTCCGGGGCGGCGAAGAAGTCTTCCGGGGCGGAGAAGGGGGCCTCCGCGGATAAGGGGTCCTCTGCGGCGGAGGAGTCCTCCGGGGCCGCGAAGAAGTCCGCAGACGCCGGAGCGGCCGGGGCTTCCGGCCACGATCACCCTCACGGCTAGGGTGCGTGCCGGGCGTCGCGACGCCGCGGCGATCTGTCAGAAGGGCCCTAGAGGTCGTTCAAGGTCTCCAGGAGGTCGGTGAGCAGCTCCGACCGGTCGTTCGCGTCCGGGGAGCCCATGGTCGCGCCCCGCTCGGCCCAGCCCGTGGCGCGCAGGGCTTCGAGACGCTTGATGAGCGCCTTGCGCACGGAGCGCGACGGCAGGACGAATCCGGAGCCGCCGGGCGCGCTCATCAGACCGGACAGCAACTGCCAGTGCGCGTCCGGGGATTCGAGTCCGGCCAGCAGCCGCTCGTACGCGTCGGGGGCGCCCCGCCGCAGGGCATCGGCGACGCTGTGCGCGCGGATCTCCGGGTCGGGTGATTCCGCCTGGCGAGCGAGGGCGTCGGCGGCGATGTCGGCGTGCTCTCGCTCGCCGTACTCGAGCCACATCAGTGCGGTGGCGGCATGGCGGCGCACGTCGATCTCCGGATCGTGCTCCAGGAGCCCGACGAGCCCCTCGACGGCACGGCCCTCCACCGGGGAGCCCGTCGCGATCGGGTCGAGGCTGTCGGCCGCGGAGGCGCGTACGACGGGGTCGGGGTGGCGCAGCCCGTCCAGGAAGAGGCCGAGGGGCGGATTGTCCAGGGGCATCGGGACGTGCAGGTGGCTGTAGCAGGCCAGGATCTGGCTGAGCAGGAAGGGACTCGGGGCGTCTCGCGCCTCGGGCGCCTCCTGTCCAGCTGTCCGTGCGGCCTGCGCTGCCTGTGCTGCCTGTCTTGCCTGCGCTGCCCGTCCTGCCCGTGCTGTCTGTGCCACGAGGCTGTCGAGCGTCTCGCGCACCTGGTCACGCCGGACCACCTCGCGGTGGAGGAGCCCCGCGAGGGCCTCCGTGCCCAGCGTCACCGAGTCCTGTTCCCCGCTCGCGCACAGGGCCAGCGCCTCGTCGGCACACAGGCCCGCACGTGCGCGGTCGGTCCAGGACCGTACCGCCGGTGTCCGGGTCAACAGGCCCAGGCGCGCGGCCCGTTCGTCGCTCCCGGGTGCGTGGGGCAGGGCCTCCTTGAGGGCCGCGCGCGTCTCGGCGCGGACCTGGTCCGCCTCCTCCCGCGGTACCGGTGCGTTCCGGCGCAGTACGAAGGAGACCAGAAGGACCGCGACATCGAAGGCCAGCTCGTGCGCGAGGGTGCCCGGTTGCCCGAAGCAGGAGAGCCCGTCGGCCGTCAGGCCCCGGCCGCGCAGGTAGGTGAGGCGGGCTCGCATGTCGTCGCGCAGTTCGCCGTCGACGTCCCGCACGGCCGGGCCGCCGCCCAGTTCCTCCGTCAGCTCGGTCCAGGCCCGCACGAAGCCCTCGGGGTCGTCCAGATGCTGCGCGAAGATCCGTTCCGTACGCTCGCGGACCCCCTGTTCGCGGCGCAGCACGGTGACGAAGCCGTCCACCACGGTCTCGTCGAAGTCCTCCGCCCAGGGCTCGCGCTCCACCGCCCGCGTCAGTTCGCGCAGCGCCCACTGAAGCTCGCCGGTCTCGGCGGCGGCGACCGCCGCCTTCCGGCGGACCTCCGCGTCCGGATCCCGCAGCGCGGCCGCCAGCTCCTCGTGCAGCTCAGCCTGCTTGCGCGCTCTTCGCTTCGTGAACATCCGGACAGCCTAAGTGCCCTGTACCGAGGGCTCGATGTGGGTCTGGCCACCGGCGCGCAGGCCCGTCCGATGGCGTTGACAGCGCCGCGCTCGGTATAGGCGGTCCCGCGCTCGGTGCAGGCGGGCCGCGCTGGGCGGTCGGCGTTTCTGGTCGTTATGTGGAGATCGTGTAGGAGCCGCCGATACGCGCTCCATCCCTTTACCCAGAGGACCACGTTGGGTGTACTCCTTGTACGCCTCACGCACGCGCCCGCCCGTACGTCCCCTGTGAGCAGTCTCCGCGAACTACCCATCAAGGGAGTCGAGTTGAGCAAGGACAGCGTGTACGACTACGTCATCGTCGGTGCCGGTTCCGCGGGATGTGTCCTCGCCGCCCGGCTCTCCGAGGACCCGGCGGTGCGGGTGGTGCTCGTCGAGTCGGGGCCACGTGACCGGAAGCCCGAGATCCGCATCCCGGCGGCCTTCCCGAAGCTGTTCAAGACGCCCTACGACTGGAACTACTCGACCGCGAAGCAGCCCGCGCTCGACGGCCGCGAACTGTACTGGCCGCGCGGCCACGTCCTGGGCGGCTCGTCCTCGATGAACGCCATGATGTGGGTGCGCGGCCACCGCGAGGACTACGACGCGTGGGGCGAGGCCGCGGGGCCCGAGTGGTCCTACGAGGCGTTCGAACCCTACTTCCGGCGTGCGGAGCGGTGGTCGGGCGGGGCGTCGGGTGCGGCGGGCAAAGGGGGCGGGGCAGGCAAGGCGGGCGCGGCGGGCGAGGCGGTCGGGGCAGGCGCCGACCGCGGCTACGGAACCGACGGGCCGCTCTGGATCTCCCCGCCCCGCGCCCTCAACCCGACCACGACCGCCTTCCTTGACGCCTGCCGCGAGGCGGGACTGCGCGAGCTGGCCGAACTGAACGAGCCCGACCACAGTGGCTTCGCGCTCACCCCGCTCAACCAGCGCCGCGGTCGCCGCTGGAGCGCCGCCGACGGCTATCTGAAACCGGCGAGGCGCCGCCGCAACCTGCACGTCCTCACCGAAGCGCGGGTCCGCAGGCTGGAGTTCGACGGGACGCGCGTGGCGGGTGTCATCGCCGACGGCGTTCCGGGGAAGCTGATCGCCCGCCGCGAGGTCATCCTCAGCGCGGGCGCCATCGGATCCCCGCAGCTCCTCCAGGCCTCCGGCGTCGGCGACCCGGACGACCTGTCGAGGGTGGGCATCGAGACGCGCGTCGCGTCCCCGGGCGTGGGCCGCCACCTCCAGGACCACCTCTCCTACGTGGTCACCATGGGCTGCCCGCAGCCCATCACACTGACCGGCGCGGACTCCCTCGCCAACGTCGGCCGCTTCCTGCTCGGCGGCCGTGGCCCGCTCACGTCGAACATCGGCGAAGCCGTCGCCTTCATCAAGACGCGGCCCGAACTGACGGCTCCCGACATCGAGTTGATCTACGCCCCCGTTCCCTTCATCAACCACGGCCTGACCCCGCCGACCGAACACGGCATCACCATCGGCGTGGTGCTTCTCCAGCCGGAGAGCGAGGGACGGATCACCCCGAAGGGTCCGGGCGTCGGCTCCGCGCCCTTCATAGACCCCGGCTATCTGACGGCGGAGGCCGACATCCGCACGCTCGTCGCCGGGGTGCGCCGCGCGGAGGAGCTCCTCGCGGGCCACGCCCTCGCCCCGTACACATCGGGACCGATGGCGCCGCATCCGGGCACGGTCGACGACGTGACCCTGGCCCGGGCGATCCGCAGGGCGTCCGAGACGCTCTACCACCCGGTCGGCACCTGCCGGATGGGCAGCGACGAGGAGTCGGTCACCGATCCGGCGCTGCGGGTGCGGGGAGTGACGGCGCTGCGGGTCGTGGACGCCTCGGTCATGCCGCGGATCACGCGCGGCCACACCCACGCTCCCACGGTGGCGCTCGCGGAGAAGGCGGCCGAGCTGATCAGGGAGGACGCGCGGAGGTGACGCGGGTGGGGGGTATCTCCCCGCCTCGCCCGCGGTCGTATCCTGACCGGCGCACACCAGCGAGCCGCCCCCGAGGAGCCCCACGTGACCGAGCCGCCGAGCGCCGCCCCGCGCCCCACCCTGGAGGCCGTGGCCGCACGGGCCGGAGTCTCCCGGGCCACGGTGTCCCGCGTCGTCAACGGCGACGCCGGCGTACGCGAGGTGCTCGCCGAGAAGGTCAGGACCGCGGTCGACGAACTCGGTTACGTGCCGAACCGCGCCGCCCGCAGTCTGGTGACCCGCCGCCACGACGCGGTCGCCGTGGTGATCGCCGAGCCGGAGACGCGGGTGTTCGCCGACCCCTTCTTCGCGCTGCAACTGCGCGGCATCAGCAAGGAGCTGACCTCGCGTGACGTGCAGCTGGTGCTGCTCCTGACGGAGGGGCGGGACGATCACGAGCGGGTCGGCCGCTATCTCGCGGGTGGCCATGTGGACGGGGCCCTCGTCTTCTCCCTGCACCTGGACGATCCGCTGCCCGGCATCATCCAGGGCGCGGGGGTGCCGACGGTGTTCGGCGGCCGTCCGGGATGGCAGGACGGGACGGTGACGTCTCCGTACGTCGACTGCGACAACCGGGGCGGGGCCCGGGACGCGGTGCGCCACCTGGTCTCCCTCGGCCGCACCCGCATCGCGCACATCACCGGTGCGCTCGACCAGACGTCGGCGGTGGACCGCCTGGACGGCTTCCGTGACGTCCTGCCGGACGCGGGGGAGAGGTTCGTCGCGCAGGGCGACTTCACCCCGGCGGGCGGCGAGCGCGCGATGCGCGACCTCCTCGACCGCGTCCCTGACCTCGACGCGGTCTTCGCCGCCAATGACCTGACGGCGTCCGGGGCGCTCCGGGTGCTCCGCGAGCGGGGGATGCGGGTGCCTCAGGACGTCGCGATGGTGGGCTTCGACGACATGCTGGTGGTGGCCGAACAGGTGGAACCGCCGCTGACGACGGTGCGCCAGGACATCGAGGAGATGGGTCGGCTGATGGCACGCATGCTGCTCGCACGGGGCGAGCTGCCGACGGAGAGCGTGGTCCTGCCGACGAAGCTGGTGCGGAGGGGGTCGGCGTAGGGGCCCGGCTTCCTCCACGCCCGCCGTACCCGGACCGGCACGCCGTACCCGGACCGGCTCGTCCTACCCGGACCGGCTCGTCCTACCCGGACCGGCACGTCGTACCCGGACCGACCCGCCGCGCCCGGACGACTCCGGGCCCCTATGACTTTGGTCGACGGGTCGGGGCGGGGCCTTGCGCCGTCCCGTGACTGTCCGGACGCGGGGCAGGGACTCTCGCCGTGCCACAGGCGTCCGGGGCCCGCCCCGGTCCGCCCTCTTCCCCGGCGCCCCGAGCCGAGGCCCGGAACCGCCCGCAGTCATACGAACGGGTGCCCTCGTTCCCCCGCACGGTCCACCTGCGTTTTTGTCGGGCGATGACCGGGTGAGGCTCGGATCAGTACTTTCCCTCATCCGGAGGTAACACCATGCGCAAGCGCGCGATCCTGGCAGCAGCGGCCTTCGCCGCGGTCACCGTCATCGGCGGGGCCGGTTCTGCCGTAGCCGCCGCCGACCCCGGCCCCGGCGCCTACGCCGAGGGCACGGCGCAGAACTCACCCGGCGTCCTCAGCGGCAACGTCCTGCAGGTTCCCGTCGACATCCCCGTCAACGTGTGCGGCGACTCCGTGAACGTCATCGGCCTGCTCAACCCGGCCACGGGCAACAGCTGCAAGTAGGTCCTGCCGCACGGCACACCGCCGCCCCGTCGCGACCAGCGCGCGACGGGGCGGCGTGAGTGTGCTGTGGGGGTGGGAGTTCCGGGCTGCGCCCCTGCGCCCCTGCGCCGCTACGCCCCTACGCTCACCGTGAACCGCCGCGGGTTGCCGTCGTGCGCCGCGCCGGACACATCGGGCTCCCCGTCAGGACGGACATCGTCGTACGGGAACGCGTATCCGATGGGCGAGTTCGCGTGCACCACCCGGGACCAGTGGTTGGTCACGTCGCCCTTGTAGTAGTCCCCGGAACCGGCCCCGTTCGGCTGCTCCGCGTGCGTCAGCATGATGCTGCGGTTGAACCCCGCCGCGAGCCGCGAGAGCAGGCCCTTCTTGTCGTCGTTGTCCCCGGGGTCGTTGGTGAAGGGCCCGTGGTTGCAGGTGAAGATGTCCTTCGACGTCGGCTTCGAGAACGTGTGCCCACCGTTGAACGTCAGCGTGTCGCCACTCACCCGCCCGGTGAACACGCCGCGGCCGCCCTGGAGGTCGATCTTCAGGTCGGTGCTGCGGTACTTCTCCCACGCCTCGTCGATGTAACTGCTCCACACGTCCCGGAACGGCATCTCGTCGGGGCGGTCGAAGTACGGGGCCATGAGGTTCTGCGGAGAGATGACCCGCAGTACGTCACCGCCCTCGCCACGGATCACCAGGTCGCCCCAGGGCTGCCCGTCCTTCTCCTGCTGGGCGGCGAGGTCGGAGGCGATCTTGTCGACGGCCCCGTCCGGCATCGGGGCCACCGTGTGCTTCTCGTCCCCCTCCAAGGTCAGGCCGATGGGCAGGGCCGTGACGAGGTCGACGTAGCTGATGTTGGAGTACAACTGGTCGTTGTTGAAGGTGAATTCGCAGAACGACCAGGTGCGCCCGTAGTTGGCGTCCTCCTTGGTCGCGAAGGCGGGCTCGACGAGCGAGGGACCCGGGTTGAGGAAGAAGTCCAGCTTGTCGTCCCGCACGAAGTAGACCCGGGCGCCGTACATGTGAGGAAGCGTCAGGATTTTCGGCGCGGATCCGGCCGCGCCCAGCGGAATCGCGCAGTCGACGGGCAGCGGGGTCTCCGGGGCCGACGGCGAGTCGGGCCGGTAGACGCCGCCGTCCGGCTTGAGCAGGACCCAGCGGTCGGTGCCCTCCTCGTGTCCGGTGACGTAGGCATTCACCTTGCCCGGCAACGACTTGTTCTGGAGGGCGAGTTCACAGGTCGCGGGGGCTGCCTTGGCGCGGGGGCTGAGGGCACTTCCCCAGACGGGGTAGGTGAGGGCTCCGGCGGCACCGGCGGCAGTGGACAGGAACACTCGGCGCGATATCACGGAAGGTCTCCCGGGATGTGTGGGGGGATGTCGTGCGGCCGTGGGGGGTGGTTGGCCGCGTGGGTGCGACCACTGTTGCGTCGGTGAATCCGGGCGTCAAGAGTTGTGGCTGAGAGCGCTCTCAGAATCTTGTTTCTTTCACAAGGTGGCAGCATGCGCGCACTGTCAGTGCCGGGTGCCAGACTCGGAAGTACGGAAGAGAGATGCGACAAAGGAGTCGATCATGCTCAATACCCGTTATGTCGCGGGCGCCCCCACGTGGGTGGACCTCGGCACCCCGGATCTGGAAGGCGCCCGTTCCTTCTACCGCGCGCTCTTCGGCTGGGAGTTCCGCTCGGGCGGCGCCGAATTCGGCGGATACGGCATGTATCAGGCGGACGGGAGGACCGTGGCCGGCGCCATGACCGTCACCGCCGATCAGGCCCCTCCGGCCTGGACGATCTACTTCAAGACGACGGACGCCGACGCGACGGCCAAGGCGGTCGAGCAGGCCGGCGGCAGTACGGTGCACGAGGCCATGGACGTCGGCGGCCTCGGCCGTATGGCGGTCTTCACCGACGCCCAAGGGGTCGGCTTCGCCGTGTGGCAGCCAGGCACGAACAAGGGCCTCGACCGGGTGGACGCCCCGAACAGCATGTGCTGGACCGAGCTCTACACGCCGGACATCGACGCGGCCCAGGAGTTCTACGGCGCCGTGTTCGGCTGGGGCACCTCCACCCAGGCCTTCGAGGGCGGTTCGTACACGATGGTGCATCCCGCGGGCGGCACCGAGAACGACATGTTCGGTGGCCTGTGGCCGCTGTCCGACGCCCCGGACGAAGCCGAGGCAGGGGCGTACTGGACTCCGTACTTCCAGGTGACCGACATGGACGCGGTGCTCGCCAAGGTCGAGCCGTCCGGAGGCACGGTGCGGGTGGCCCGCATGGACCTCGCGGGCGTCGGCAGCTTCGCCAAGCTCGCGGACCCGTCCGGGGCGCGGTTCGCGCTGATGCAGCCGGAGGCGCCGAGCACGGGCTGAGAGGAGAAGCCGGAGGGCCGACGGCGGCTGAAGGCCGCGGCTGTCCGGGTCGGGGGGGGGGGGGGGGGGGGGGGGGGGGGGGGAGGGGGGGACGGGGGGGGGGGGGGGGGGGGGGGGGGGGGGGGCGTCGTCCCCCCCCCCCCCCCCCCCCCCCCCCCCCCCCCCCCCCCCCCCCCCCCCCCCTCCACCACCCCCCCCCCCCCCCCCCCCCCCCCCCCCCCCCCCCCCTCCTCCTCCCCCCCCCCCCCCCCCCCCCCCCCCCCCCCCCCCCCCCCGACCCACAGGGAGGCGGGAGAGGAGGAGATGGACGGAGTCACCCCGTCCAGCGCACGAACGGCCCCGCACGTTTCGCCTGGTTCCCCGTGGGCAACAAGGAGGTGCCTGAAACAGCGCACGTCGCCGCGTTGATCGTTCGTTGATCCGTTGTTTCGCGCCCGCTGCCAGCATCGACGGCATGCAGATCCACACGACAGCCGAGCCGGAACTCGACTGGCAGAAGCAGGCCCTGTGCGCCCAGACGGGATCCGAGTTCTTCTTCCCCGAACCGGGCAGCTCCGTGCGCGAGGCGAAGTACATCTGCCAGCTCTGCGAGATGCGCACCGCGTGCCTCGAGTACGCCCTGGCCAACGACGAGCGGTTCGGCGTCTGGGGCGGCCTCTCGGAGAAGGAGCGGCTCAGCCTCAGACGCGGCTGACCAGGCGTACGCGATCAGGTGTCCGTGACAGGTGTCCGCGACAGGCGTACGTGATCAGGTGTACGTGACCGTGAACCTCCTCGTCCCCGCCGGAATGCGCACGTCGTCCCCCGTCACCGGCAGGTCGCGGCCGTCCGCCGCCACCGCCCGCACCGGGCCGAACCGGCACGGATAGACGTACCGCACGCGTTCCGGCGCCCGCGTGATGTCGACGGTGACCTTCCGGTCGCCCGCGTCATGGGTGAGCCGGTAGCCGAAGGGCGCGCCGAACAGGTTCGGGGCGTCGTCGACGGCCACCGAAGTACCGTCGGGCACCCAGTGGGGACGTACGCCCGGAGCGATGTACAGATGAGGGTCGCTGTCCTCGTCGGCCTCGAAGAAGAGGATGTCGCGGATCAGGAGCAGATACTCGGCCGCCGCCCAGCCGTGCGGGATGTCCCCCATGTACCAGTGACGCGAGGGGACGTCGCGGTAGTCGGAGGCGATGGGGAAGGCGTGCTGCTCGTTCCACGCGCCGAGCGCCACCGCTCGCTCCTCGGTCCGCGGCAGCGAGGCGCCCACGATCCAGCCGAGCAGCGCGTCCATCCGGGCGGTGTCGCCGGACAGCAGGTAGGCGTGCGCCAACTGCGTCGTGAGGTAGGGGCCGTAGGCGTTCCAGGCCGCCTCGTGCCGGTAGCCGCCGGTCACGAAGTGCGCGTACATCGTGTCGAGTGTCGAGCGGGCCGCCCGGTCGATGTCCTCGCCCAGCTTGCTGCCCATGTGCAGCCGCAGCGGGTGGAAGAACGCCGCCGTGCCGATCATCGTCGAGTCGAGCCGACCGACGTCACCAGGACCGGTCGGAATGTACGTCTCCCAGGCACCGAGCCTGCGCTGTTCCTCCAGGACCCAGCGGATCGAGGCCGCCGTCGCCCGCTTCAGGTCGTCGAAAGCACCCCAGAGCTCGGCCACGTCGGGGGAGCCGATGCGCTCCGCGAGCCGCGCGGCCTCGTAGAGACCCGCGAGGCCCCACAGGTCGTCCCAGTAGTGCGGCTTGTCGCGCTCACCGAGGTGCTCGGCGCTCCAGCCGCTGTGCAGCAGTCCGTACTGGTCGCGGTTGTCGCGCAGCCACCGGGCGCCGTCGACGACGTACGGCGTGTAGAGCTTCGCTCCGAAGGCGGTGGAGCGGCCGTGCGTCCGGTCGAAGCGGCCGATGGCCCACAGCGCCTGGCCGTTGCTGTCCCACTCGCGGTCGTCCTTCTCGTGCGGGCCGCCGTAGAAGCCGTACTCGGCGCACGGCCCGATCCGTCCCGAACCGCGGTTGAACTTGAGCGGATAGTGCGTGCCCAACTGGCGCTCGGCCAGGGCCGCGTCGCCGACCAGTGAGCACGCGGTGGCCTCGACGGAGGAGTCACGGATCCAGAAGGAGTCGTACACGGTGGGGCCCGGGTGGATCTCGCCGTGGTCGGAGAGGATCAGGAGCTGCGAGCGGCACTGGCGGAACTGGTCCGCCAAGTGCGCGACGGGGCGAGGGAGTTCGGGCTGCACGCCCTGCGCGATCAGCTTCCCCGTCCAGAAGACCCGGTTGGCCTCCTCAAGGGCGACGGCAGGAGTGGCCCTGATCTCCGCCAGGTCGGCGGCCCCGCTGTAGAGATCGACGGGAAGCCGTACGTCGAGCTCGAACAGTTCGTCGTCCACGACCCGGTAGGGCCAGGCGAACGCCGCGCTGCACAGCCCCGCGATCTGGTCCTGCGCCTGAAGCGCGCCGTTCAGCTTGCCGCCCATGACGAGGTCGTGGAACGGGCTGCGGCTCAGATAGGAGTCCGGGTCGTACGTGAAGTCCGGGTTGCCGTACATCCCGTACTGCTCGGGAGGCGTGTCGAACACCGGACCCCAGCCGCTGTTGGTCTCCACCCTCCCCTCACCGGGCAGGTGGCGCAGGAACGTCAGCCGCCGGTCCGTGATCTGACGGCCGTTGCGGTCGTGCCGCTGGAAGCCGCTCGGCCCCGCGGGCATGAGGGCCGCGCACAGCCAGCCCTCGCGCGGCTGCCCGGTCGCGCTGCCCACGGTCAGACGGGTCACGACGAGATCCCGCTGCCGGGCGCCGATGGCCGTCCCGAAGGTCCGCTGCACGAACTCGGTGCCGTCGGCGGTGCGGAACGTCGTCAGGACCACCGGCAGATGGGGCGCCTCCATGCGCTGGCCGACCACCCCGGCGTCCGTCAGCTGCGGCAGACGCACGGCGCCGGTCGACGGTGAGTAGAGGAAGAAGGAGAGGCAGTACTTGTCGTAGACCGGCTCGATCTCGCCCGCCTGCCCGATCAGGGACTCCTGGCGGTGATCCTTGACGCCCACCATGTGCCAGTAGCGGTACAGGGCGTTGGAGGCGAAGGCGGCCTCCTTGGAGTCGTACGTCCCCGAGTCGAAGTCGTCGCTCCAGTCCCGGAAGGCCGCTTGCGCCCACCACGGAACGGGATAGGGCACCTGCGCCCGCCGGGCCCAACCGCGCCACATGACCTCGTAGAACATCCACTCATGGGTCTGTGCCATGGGTTCCACCCCCGCTACTCACCGTTGCACCGGGGCGGGCGGTCGTAAATCGGTTCGGCACGGCGGCTCTGTCGCGGTTGCGATCCTGCGGCGCGGGCGGACTTCGCGCCGGCTCTCTCCGCGTCGTACGGGAGAGTGCGGGGCGGATCGGGCGGGTGGCGCCGGAAAGAAGCGCCGCGAAGCGGCGTTCAGGTCAGGCCCCACCCACCCGCAGGGTGCCTACTTCCCCCGCGCGGCCATCCGCGCCTTCCGCATGGCGAGCTTCTCGTCGAACTTGGAGGCCTCGGTGTCGAGCCCGTTCATGTAGAGGCCGAGCTCCTCCTGCGCCTTGAGACCCTCGGGGCCGAGCCCGCCGATCTCCATGACCTTCAGGTAGCGCAGGACGGGCTGGATCACGTCGTCGTGGTGGATGCGCATGTTGTAGATCTCGCCGATCGCCATCTGCGCGGCGGCCCGCTCGAAGCCGGGCATGCCGTGTCCGGGCATCCGGAAGTTGACGACGACGTCGCGCACGGACTGCATGGTGAGGTCGGGGGCGAGCTCGAAGGCCGCGCCCAGGAGGTTGCGGTAGAAGACCATGTGCAGGTTCTCGTCGGTGGCGATCCGCGCCAGCATCCGGTCGCAGACCGGGTCGCCCGACTGGTGCCCCGTGTTGCGGTGCGAGACGCGGGTCGCGAGCTCCTGGAAGGCCACGTACGCCACCGAGTGCAGCATCGAGTGCCGGTTGTCGGACTCGAAGCCCTCGGCCATGTGCGCCATGCGGAACTGCTCGAGCTTGTCCGGGTCCACGGCACGCGAGGCGAGGAGGTAGTCGCGCATCACGATGCCGTGGCGGCCCTCCTCGGCGGTCCAGCGGTGCACCCAGGTGCCCCAGGCGCCGTCGCGGCCGAAGAGCGACGCGATCTCGTGGTGGTAGCTGGGGAGGTTGTCCTCGGTCAGGAGGTTGACGACGAGGGCGATCTTGCCGATGTCGGTCACCTTGGACTGCTCGGGCTCCCAGGCCTGGCCGTCCTCGAAGTAGCCGGGGAAGTTGCGCGCGTCGGAGAACGGGACGTACTCGTGCGGCATCCAGTCCTTGGCCACCTTCATGTGGCGGTTGAGCTCCTTCTCGACCACTTCTTCCAGGGCGAACAGCAACCGGGCGTCGGTCCAGTCTTCCGTGCTGCCGAGATGCGGAGAGGTGATCGTCACGGGGGCTCCAGGGGGACGGGAGTTTTTTTACGGATTACGTGCGTAGGGGTTACGCGGCGCACGAGCGGGTGCTACCTACCTACGGTGTCGTAGGTTACGTTGCCGTAGGTTAAGCCCTCCGTAAAGTGGCTGAGAAGTCGGGACCCAGCGGCCCCTCTCGCCCCAGCCGTCCCAGGACTTATCAGGCGTACAGCTCGCGGAGTCGCACTGAGAGGCATGTCACACAGCCCTCGAGCTTCTCGAATTCGCTGATGTCCACTATCACCGGATCGAAACCGAGGCCGCCGAGCAGCTCCGCACTCTTCGGCGCACTCGCCGCCAGCAGCAGTTTTGAGCCACCGAGCAGCACTACGTGCGCCCCCGACTCCTCGGGAACCGGCAGGAAGCGCGGGAAGAGCGAGGGGGTGTCCACGAGCGGCGGGTGGCCGATGACGGTGCCGTCGGGCAGCGCCGTCACCGCCGACTTCAGATGCAGGACCTTGGTCACGGGGACGGCCACGACCCGCGCCCCCAGCGGCTCGAAGACGGCCCGCAGCTGCCGGACACCGGCGGCGTTCGTGCGCCCGCCACGCCCCACGTAGATCGTGTCGTCGACCTTGAGGATGTCGCCGCCGTCCAGCGTGCCCGGCTCCCACACCCAGTTCACGGAGGCACCGAGCCGGGCCACCGCCTCCTCCACCGCCGCTGTCTCCGCGCGCCGCGACTCGGCGCCGGGGCGGGCGATCAGCGCCACGTTGCGGAAGACGACGACGGCGTCCTCGATGAAGACCGCGTCCGGGCAGTCGTCGGCGGGCTCCACCTCGACCGTCTCCCAGCCGTGCGCCCGCAGCGCCTCGGCGTACGCCACCCACTGTTCGAACGCGAGGGCCGCGTCGACCGGGGTCCGCTCGACATGCGTGACCAGGCCCTCGGCGATGCGCGGTCCTGGCCGACGGATCAGCGCTTTCCTGCTGGGCACGGGATGTTCTCCGTAGGGGTTCAGCGGCGGGGGGTGCCCCGCCCGGCTGCGCGCCGGGCCGGGGTGCTGCCGCACATCATGCAGGGTGCAAGGGGTCCAGGCCCAGGCCTCGCCGCAGATGCGTGGCCGTGAACGACCCCTCCGCGTCGACCAGCTGCCCCGGCGTGCCCTCGAAGACGACCCGGCCGCCGTGCTTGCCGCCGTCGGGGCCGAGGTCGATCACCCAGTCCGCGTGCTTGACGACCTCCAGGTTGTGCTCGACGACGATCACAGTGTTCCCCGCGTCGACGAGCCGGTCGAGGAGGGCGAGCAGGCCGTCCACGTCGGCCATGTGCAGACCGGTCGTCGGCTCGTCGAGGACGTACGTCGTGCCGGTGCGGTGCAGCTGGGTGGCGAGCTTGATGCGCTGGCGCTCACCGCCCGACAGGGTGCTCAGCGGCTGCCCGAGCGTCAGGTAGGTGAGCCCGACGTCGCGCAGCGCCCGCAGGCGTCGGCGTACCGCCGTGTCGTCGACGGCGGCCAGGAAGTCCAGGGCGCGCTCAGCCGTCATGTCGAGCACGTCGGCGATGGAACTGCCGCCGACGGTCAGCCGGAGCACCTCCTCCTTGAAGCGGCGCCCCTCGCACGTCTCGCAGGTCGTCGTGACCGGATCCATGAACGCGAGGTCGCTGTGGATGACCCCGCGGCCCTCGCAGCTCTCGCACGCGCCACGGGAGTTGAAGCTGAAGAGCCCCGCCTCCTCGCCGGTCTCCCGCGCGAAGAGCTTGCGCAGCGAGTCCATGATCCCGAGGTACGTCGCCGGGGTCGACCGGCCCGAGATGCCGATGGCCGACTGGTCGACGACCACGGCGTCCGGGTGTTCGGCGACGAACGCCCGCGACACCAGCGTGCTCTTGCCCGAGCCCGCGACACCCGTCACCGCCGTGAGCACCCCCGTCGGCACGCGCACACTGACGTCCTTGAGGTTGTGCAGATCGGCGCCCTTGACCCACCGGCCGCCGATGGCCTCCCGCGGGCTCTCCTTGACGCCCGTGGAGCGCCGCAGGTGCCGGCTCGTGAGCGTGTCCGCGCGGCGCAGCTCGTCGGGCGTCCCCTCGAAGACGACCAGGCCGCCGTCCGTACCCGCCGCGGGTCCCATGTCGACGACGTGGTCGGCGACGGCGATCACGTCCGGGTCGTGCTCGACGACCAGGACGGTGTTCCCCTTGTCGCGCAGGCGCAGCAACAGGTCGTTGAGGCGGCCCACGTCGCGCGGGTGCAGCCCGACGCTGGGCTCGTCGAAGATGTACGTCATGCCGGTCAGGCTGGAGCCGAGGTGCCGCACCGTCTTCAGGCGCTGGCCCTCGCCGCCGGAGAGCGTGGACGTCTCGCGGCCGAGGCTGAGGTAGCCGAGGCCGATCGCCTCGATCCGCTCGAGGGCCGCCACGGCCGCCGCCGCGACCGGTCCGGCCACCGGGTCGTCGATCCGCTCCAGGGCGCCGATGAGGTCGGTGACCTCCATGCGCGAGCAGTCGGCGATGTTCCTTCCGTCGATACGGGTGGCGAGGGCCGCCGCGTTGAGCCGCGCCCCGTCGCAGCCGCCGCACCTGCCCTCGACGAGGAAGCGCTGCACCAGGTCGCGGGTCTTCTGGGCGAGCGTCGACAGATCGCGGTTGAGGTAGAGCCGCTCGAAGCGGTCGGCGAGCCCTTCGTAGTCGATGTCCCGCGCGCCGCCGGTGTTGTCGACGTTGACCTTGCCGCTGTCCCGGGCGCCGCGCATCAGGAACCGCCGCTCCGCCGCGCTGAACCGACCCACCGGCTTGTGCGTGTCCAGATCGGGGGTGTTGGTGTACGTCTGGCCCTGCCAGGTCCCCGCGGCGAACGGCGGGAAGAGGACCGCGCCGTCCGCGAGGGACTTGGTGGGGTCCAGGATGCGGTCGTAGTCGGGCCGTACGGTCCTGCCGAGGCCGTGGCACTCGGGGCACATGCCCGACGGGTCGTTGAACGAGTACGCGCTCGCGGCACCGGCACTCGGTGTGCCGTGCCGCGAGAACAGCACGCGCATCACCGAGTAGATGTCCGTCATCGTGCCCACCGTGGACCGGGAGTGACCGCCGATCGGCCGCTGGTCGACGACGATCGCGGGCGAGAGCTCCTCGATGGCGTCCGCGTGCGGCCGCTCGTACTTCGGCAGCCGGTTGCGGACGAACCACGTGAAGGTCTCGTTCAGCTGGCGCTGCGACTCGACCGCGATCGTGTCGAACACGACCGACGACTTGCCCGACCCCGAGACGCCGGTGAAGACCGTGAGCCGGTCCTTCGGAATGCGCAGGTCCACCTCCTTGAGGTTGTTCTCACGGGCTCCGGTGATCGTGATGTATTGGTGCATACACACGAAGCTAGGCCAAATACCCGACACCTTCTGGCGTGATTTCCTTCATTTCGCCGTCGAGGAGCAGCCAGCGTGTGATGCCGATCGACTCCAGGAACGGCACGTCGTGACTGGCCACGATCAGAGCTCCCTCGTACGACTCGAGGGCCGTGGCCAGCTGTTTCACGCTCGCCATGTCGAGGTTGTTCGTCGGCTCGTCGAGCATCAGGAGCTGCGGCGCGGGCTCCGCGAGCAGCAGCGCGGCGAGCGCCGCCCTGAACCGTTCGCCGCCCGACAGGGTCGCCGCGAGCTGATCGGCCCGCGCCCCCTTGAACAGGAAGCGGGCGAGACGGGCCCGGATCCGGTTGTTGGTGGCGTCGGGCGCGAAGCGCGCCACGTTCTCGGCGACGGAGAGATCCTCGTCGAGCACGTCGAGGCGCTGCGGCAGAAAACGCAGCGGGACATGCGCGAGGGCCTCTCCTTCCACGGCGTCCAGCTCTCCGGCGATGGTGCGCAGGAGCGTGGTCTTGCCCGCGCCGTTGCGGCCGACCAGCGCGATCCGTTCAGGGCCGCGCAGCTCGAACTCGCCCTGCACGCGCGCCCCGTAACGCAGGGAAAGCGTGGACAGGGTGAGCACGGTGCGGCCGGGCGGGACCGCGGTGAACGGCAGGTCGACGCGGATCTCGTCGTCGTCCCGCACCGCCTCGACGGCGTCGTCAAGGCGCTCCTTCGCCTCGCTGAGCTTCTCCTCGTGCATGATGCGGTGCTTGCCCGCGGACACCTGGGCCTGGCGCTTGCGCTCGCTCATGATGACCTTGGGCTCGCGCTTGGTGTCCCACATCTTCTGGCCGTACCTCTTGCGCCGGGCCAACTTGACCTGCGCGTCGGCAAGTTCGCGCTTCTGCTTCTTCAGGTCGGACTCGGCGACGCGCACCATGCGCTCCGCAGCCTCCTGTTCGGCGGCCAGTGCCTCCTCGTACGCGGTGAAGTTGCCTCCGTACCACTTGACCTCTCCGTCCCGCAGATCGGCGATCTGGTCGACCAGGTCGAGGAGTTCACGGTCGTGGCTGACCACGATCAGCACGCCGGACCAGGCGTCGACGGCCGAATAGAGGCGCCGACGGGCGTACAGATCAAGGTTGTTGGTGGGTTCGTCAAGGAGGAGCACGTCGGGTCGGCGCAGCAGCAGCGCGGCCAGGCGCAGCAGCACGGACTCGCCGCCCGACACCTCCCCGATGGTGCGGTCGAGGCCGATGTGGCCGAGGCCGAGCTGATCGAGGGTCGCGACGGCGCGCTCCTCCACGTCCCAGTCGTCACCGACCGCCGTGAAGTGCTCATCGGTCACATCGCCCGCCTCGATGGCGTGCAGCGCGGCACGAGCAGCGGCGATACCGAGCACCTCGTCGACGCGCAGACCGGTGTCGAGGGTGACGTTCTGCGGCAGATACCCGATGTCACCCGCGACGCGGACGGTGCCCTCGCTCGGCCTGAGCTCACCGGCGATCAGCTTCAACAGGGTTGATTTTCCGGAGCCGTTGACGCCGATGAGGCCGGTCCTGCCAGGGCCGAAGGCCGCCTGGAGTCCGTCGAAGACGCCGGTGCCGTCCGGCCAGCTGAAGTCGAGCGACGTACACGTGATGGAAGTGGGGACAGTAGACATGTGGTCCTCGCGGTTGCGTGAGATGAAGCGCGGTCAGGGGCAACGCGTTTCGGAACACCGCGAGGTGCGACAGCAGGACGGAAGCAGAGCCGTCAGGAGGCGAGGGCGGAGAGAAGGGCCCTGTGCCGAGGGACGGCTCGAACGCCGAGGTCGCACGCTACGCACACGGCCGAGCCGTGTGACGCGGTGAATCCAGACCTCAGACGAGCAACGTCCTACTCCTATCGGCGACAACAGAACCGATATACACCGTACGGTGCGACCCCACCGCCGTCAACGACTTATCGTGACCGCGAACAAGGAGGCCCCATGCCTTATGGCTCGCTCTCACTCCCGGCCCGGATCTTCCTGCTGGCCTGGGACACCGGCCGCAACAAGATCACCGGCGCCCCCGACCTGCACCTCGCGGTGCGTGCCTGCGCGCTCGCCGAGCTGGCCCAGCGCGGACTGGTCTCGGACGTGGACGGCATCGTCACGCCGGTCTTCGGCGCGCGCACCGGCGACGCGGTGCTCGACGGACTCCTGGAACTCATCGAGGAGTCCCGGCCCCGCAAATGGCGCGGCTGGATCACGCACAAGGCCCGCGACACACGGGACGGGGTGCGCGACCAACTGGCGTCCGACGGCTATCTGCGGACGGAGCGCACCCGGGTCTTCGGGATCTTCCCCTCCCGGCGGTACGAGCTCGAGCGCGCCGGATACGTCGAGGTCCTGCACGCCGAGGTGCTCGCGGTCCTGCGCGGTCCTGCGCCGGTGTCCGAGGTTTCCGCGGGCGACGCGGCCCTGGTCGTGTGCGCGGCGACGGGGAAGCTGCGCGGCGTCATCTCGGGCAAGGACCGCAGGCAGTACAGGGACCGGCTCGACGCGCTCACCGACCGCGGCGGGTCCCCGGATCCACAACTGCCCGAGCTGATGCGGGCGTTGCGCAAGGCGCTGGCGTCGGCGGTGTCGGCGGCGGAAGACGCGAGGTCCGGCGGCGGGGGCGGTTGAGGGGGCCCGCGGTACGAACGTATACGGGCCGTGGACCCGGGGACGGTGAAGGCGCTCGTCGCGGGCGTCAGCGGGCCGGGCGCCTCAGCAGGCGTCCCGCATCAGATCGGCGAGGTCCTGGTCGAGGTCGACGTGCAGATGCTCGTCGCCGGTGGGCACCAGGTCCGTGGTGCGCTGCAGGAAGCGGCGCATCTCGCCGGTGCGGATGTGGACGATCGCGGTGCCCTCGGGGGCGTGGAACTCCACGACCGTGCGGTCGAAGCCGTACGGCCGCACGCGTACGTCGCCGAAGCCCACCGCCCGCTCCATGCCCTGGGCGAGCAGTTCGCGGGCGAAGGTCCAGTAGACCTCGACGCCCTCCAGGGTCGCCGGGGCGGGGAAGCTCATCCGGACGGCGAACGGATCGCCCCGGTCGTAGTGCAGCGTCGCGGGAATGGTCGACATCCGCGGTGCGGCGGCGACGAGGCGGGCCTCTACGGCTTGCTCGATGTTGGTGGACAACGCCTGCTCCCTCTGACAGCTGGATGACTCGGATCTGGATGACTCGCGTCGGTACTTGCATAGACGTCGGAATGACGGAATCCGTGCACGCCAACACGGAGTGACCTCGGTCACCGCGTGCTCTTCACCGTCTTCACAGAAATCCCCGACGGAATCATGCGTTCCGGTGGTAACTTCGCCCGCCATGAGGGCTCTGGGGAAGACGAGATGGTCGCGGTCGGTGGGGCGCACGGTGTCGGTGGGGCTGTGCGGGGCGGCTCTCGCCGTGACGGCGCTGGTCGCGCCAGGGCTCGCGCAGGCGGCCCCCAAGGCCCCGGAGAGCGGTTCGCGGAAGGGCGGCGGCTGGGATCTCAAGGACAGCGGCACCGACGCGCGCTTCCGCGGCCTCGCCGCCGTCGGTCACGACACCGCCTGGGTCGCCGGCACGAAAGGCACCGTGCTGCGCACCTCGGACGGCGGCGGAAGCTGGCGGAACGTCTCACCGCCGGGAGCAGCGGAACTCGAGTTCCGCGACATCGAGGCGTTCGACGGCCGCCGCGCGGTGGTCCTCGCCATCGGTGAGGGCGAGGCTTCACGGGTCTTTCGCACGACGGACGGCGGAGCGACCTGGACGGAGTCCTTCCGCAACACCGACCCCAAGGCCTTCTACGACTGCATGACGTTCTTCGACCGGCGCCACGGCCTGGCCATGAGCGACCCGGTGGACGGCAAGTACCGCATCCTGTCCACCGCCGACGGCGGCCGCTCCTGGAAGGTCCTGCCCGACGACGGCATGCCCGCGGCCCAGGAGGGCGAGTCGGGCTTCGCCGCGAGCGGCCAGTGCCTGGTGAGCTCCGGCTCGCGCGACGTGTGGCTGGCCACCGGCGGAGCGGCGCGGGCGCGGGTCCTGCACTCCGCCGACCGCGGCCGCACCTGGACGGCCACCGACGCGCCGATCCCGGCGGGCGATCCGGCACGCGGCGTCTTCGGACTCGCCTTCCGCGACCGTACGCACGGCATCGCGGTCGGCGGCGACTACCGCGCCGACCAGCCCTCTGCGAAGGCCGCGGCCACCACCGGCGACGGCGGCCGCACCTGGACCACGGCCACCCAGCCCCCGCCCGCCTACCGGTCGGGGGTGGCCTGGCTGCCGGGCAGCCGCCGTGGCGCGCTCGCGGTCGGGCCGACCGGCACGGACGTCACGTCGGACGGCGGGCGCAGCTGGCGGACGGTCGACCCGGGGTCGTACGACACCGTGGACTGCACGCGGGGCCGGACCTGCTGGGCATCGGGCGAGAAGGGCCGCGTCGCGCGCTGGGAGCGGGACTAGGTAGGGCCCGCCCAGGGCCCATCGGGAGGGTCTAGGGCAGTTCTTGCCGGTAGGGGGCGAGTCCCGGGGCCGTCTTCGTGGCGATGAATTCGGTGATGCGGTACTCGCAGACCTCCGCGAGCACGAAGGGGTCGCTCGCCGCGATCTCCTCGATCGCCGCACGGTCCCGCGCCACGGCCAGGATCACGCCGCCGTCGCGCGGATTCTTGCGCCCCGACGCGATGAAGACGCCCTGCGCGTAGAGCTGGTCGAGCCAGGCGACGTGGGCCTGAAGCTCCTTGTCGACGGCGGACACGGGAGCGGTGTAGGTCAATTCGAGAACGAACATGATCGCGAGGCTACCGCCGCGGCACGCAGGGTGTGGCCGCGGTCCGGGGTGCGCGCTTTATCCTGATCGTTCAACCGGTCGCTCCATGGGGCGACTTCTTGGTGCGTGGCCGCCCCATTTCTGCCGGGAGTTCGCTTTGCTGTACAGGAAGACCGCTCTGCGCGTCGCCGCGCCCGTGGCCGTGCTCGCCCTCGCGCTGTCCGCCTGCGGGGGCGGCGGCGACAAGGACTCCGCGGTCACGTCGAAGGGCGGGGTGCGCGCCGCCGGCGAGAGCGCCACCGGCGAGGCGAACGAGGGTCTCGTCTCCGTCGTCTACGACGTCACCGCGCAGAAGGTCGAACTGGGCACGGAGGCCGAGACCGCGAAGATGGTGTCGGAGCCCAAGCTGGCCAAGGGCCTGATCCCGGCCGTCGCCCACGTGAAGTACACGCACGAATCAGGACCGACCCTCACCCAGAGCCCGCGCGCCAGCCAACCCGCCAGGATCTGGGCGGACGGCAAGCGCGGAACCCTGATCGTCGGAGCGGCCGATCACACCCCGGGCTGCGAGGCCCCCTCGTCCATCAAGGGCTGGAAGCAGGGCGAGACCCACGTCCTGTGCGAGACCTACCTGGTCCCCAAGGACACGAAGAACCTGGAGGTCCACTGGTCCCAGGAGAACGGCGAGCCGTTCATCTGGAAGTTCGCGGCGACCGATCGGGCGACCAAGTGACCACCTCCCACGCGCCCGCAGACTGGCCCACCGACGAGCCGGCCGCCCGCGCCGTCCAGGACGGACTCCGTGCCCGGGTCGTGCTCGACGAAGAGGGCCCGCGGCCGGGCACCGGGCATGTCACGGGGGTGGACGTCGCCTACGACGACGAGCGTGACATCGTCGCCGCGGCGCTCGTCGTCCTGGACGCCGCGACACTCGACGTCGTCGAACAGGCGACCGCGGTGGGCCGCGTCGCCTTCCCGTACGTGCCGGGCCTGCTCGCCTTCCGCGAGATCCCCACCGTCCTGGCCGCCCTGGAGAAGCTCGAAGCCGATCCGGGCCTCGTCGTCTGCGACGGCTACGGCATCGCGCATCCCCGCAGGTTCGGCCTCGCGAGCCACCTCGGCGTCCTCACCGGACTGCCCACGATCGGCGTGGCGAAGAACCCCTTCACGTTCACGTACGAGGCTCCGGGCGCCCCGCGGGCGAGCACGGCCCCGCTCCTCGACGGAGCGGAGGAGATCGGCCGCGCCCTGCGTACCCGCGAGGACGTCAAGCCGGTCTTCGTCTCCGTCGGTCACCGCGTGAGCCTGGACAACGCCTGTGCCCACACGCTCCGCCTGACGCCGCGCTACCGCCTCCCGGAGTCGACGCGCCGCGCGGACGCCCTGTGCCGCGCGGCCCTGCGCGAGGCGACCGGCACGGCCCTCTGACGGATCTCCACGGCTCCCATGGAGATCCACGGAGATCCATGGAGATCCATCAGAAGGGGCCCTACCGCGCCGCCGCCACCCGGAACCTGAGCCCCGCCGCCGTCAGCCGCTCCGTCAGCGCGTCGCCCATCGCCACGGCGGTGGTCACCTGCCCGGCCACCGGCGGCACGTCGTCGAGCGCCAGACACAGCGCCGCCTCGCCCAGCATCTTCGCCGTCTCGTCGTACCCCGGATCCCCGCCCGAGACCTCGGTGAACACGCGCTTGCCGCCGCCCTCGCCGACGAAGCGCACGGAGAACCAGCTCTTGGCCCGCCGCTGCTCGCTCGGTCCGTCTCCCGGCTTCATCCGCGACGACAACCACCGCCGCGCGGGCGGCAGTTGCGCCGCTGCCACCAGACCGCTGACGGCCGCCGCGCCCCCCACGGCGAACGGCAGGGACTTCACGGCCGCGTAGTGGCGGTAGCGGAAATCGGGCCCGTAGCGTTCGAGCGCCCGCGCCGAGCGCCGCACGACCTGCGGGTCGATCGTGGGCAGGGGGAGGGCCCAGGCGCCGACCTCGCCCGCGTACCGGGGTGCGCTCGGCGGCGCGTACGCCTTGCGGCCCGCCAGGCGCGGTTCGTGCCGTCGCCGGTCCCGCGCGGCGGCCAGCATCTGCGGCCCCCGGGAGAGCTGGGTGAGCGTGGAGGCGAACGTGCCCCCGGAGAACGTCGCGTTGCTGCGCACGAACCCGTCGACGCGCAGCGGCACACCCTCCGGAAGCTGCCGCACCGTGAAGTACGCGCCCAGGTCGTGCGGGACCGAGTCGAAGCCGCAGGAGTGCACGAGCCGTGCGCCCGTCTCCCGGGCACGGGCGTCGTGCCGCACGTACATCAGGTCGACGAACTCCGGCTCCCCGGTGAGGTCCACGTAGTCCGTGCCCGCCTCCGCGCACGCGGCGACGAGCTCCTGGCCGTACGTGAGATAGGGGCCGACGGTCGTGGCCACCACGCGCGCGCGACCTGCCATGTCCCGCAGGGACGCCGGGTCCGCCACGTCGGCGCGGACGAGGTCGAGCTTCGCGCACGCGGGATGGGCGTCGGCGAGCCGCTCCCGCAGCCGCTCCAGCTTCGCGGTGTCACGTCCCGCGATCGCCCAGCGCAGCCCCTCGGGCGCGTGCGCGGCGAGGTACTGCGCGGTGAGCACGCCGACGAAACCGGTCGCTCCGAAGAGGACGATGTCGTAGGGGCGGCCCGCCGCACGCTCCTTGTCGCTGCCGCCGTTGTCGTTGCCGTTGCCGTTCTGACTGGTCATGGCACCTCTCTGCCGTGCGCCGCGCGCCGATGTCGGGGGCCGAGGCTAGCGTGCGACGCGGGTGCCGCCGCACGGCCCGTCCCCCGATTTGTCTAAGCGCTTGCTTGCTAGGGTCTTGTGCGGAGTGGAACACGTTCTTAGCATCACTGGTGTTACATCAGTTGTGTCATAGCGCTGGGGGCTCCATGGCAGTGCCGGGCAAGAACGTTCACGGACCGCTCGCAGGGGTGCGCGTGGTCGAGCTGGCGGGCATCGGCCCCGGCCCGTTCGCGGCCATGCTCCTGGCCGACCTGGGGGCCGATGTCGTACGGGTCGAGCGGCCGGGCGGCGGCACTCTCGCCGTCAATCCCGAGTACGACGTCACCAACCGCAACAAGCGCTCCGTGATCGTCGACCTCAAGGCGGCCGACGGCGCGGACCGCGTCCTCGACCTCGTCGACCGCGCCGACGTCCTCATCGAGGGCTACCGCCCCGGCGTCGCCGAGCGCCTGGGCATCGGGCCTCTCACCTGTCACGCCCGCAACCCGAAGCTCGTCTACGGACGGATGACCGGCTGGGGACAGGAGGGGCCGCTCGCCCAGCGCGCCGGGCACGACATCGCGTACATCGCGATCACCGGCACCCTCGGCATGATCGGCAACCCCGGCGAGCCGCCCACCGTCCCCGCTAACCTCGTCGGCGACTACGCGGGCGGCTCGCTCTACCTCGTCGTCGGCATCCTGGCGGCCCTGCACCACGCGCGCGAGCACGGCACAGGGCAGGTCGTGGACGCCGCGATCGTCGACGGCACCGCACACCTCACGTCGATGATCCACGGCATGCTCGCGGCCGGCGGCTGGCAGGACAGGCGCGGCGCCAACCTCCTCGACGGCGGCTGCCCGTTCTACGGCAACTACGAGACCGCCGACGGCCGTCACATGGCCGTCGGCGCCCTTGAGCAGCAGTTCTACGACGAGTTCATCGAACTCCTCGGTCTGGCGGGCCAGGCGCCCGCGCGGGGGGACCTCGCGCGCTGGGGCGAGCTGCGCGAGGCGGTCGCCACCCGCTTCAAGGAGCGGACGCGCGAGGAGTGGACGGCCGTCTTCGAGGGCTCCGACGCGTGCGTCGCACCCGTGCTCTCGCTGTCCGAGGCCCCCGGCCACCCCCATCTCGCCGCCCGCGGCACCTTCGTCGACCACGGCGGCATCACCCAGCCCGCCCCCGCGCCGCGCTTCTCCGCGACCCCGACGGACGTCCGCAGCGGCCCCGCCCAGCCGGGCGCGGACACCGAGGACGTGGCCCGCGACTGGGACGTACCGGCCCTCAGGGGCACCACCACGAAGGAAGACAGCTGATGGAGATCTCCGCACCTCTCGCCTACGCGGGCGACCCGCGGCAGGCCGCCGACGATCTGGCCGCCCTGGAGGCCGCCGGTCTGGACGCCGTCTGGGTCGCGGAGGCCTACGGCTTCGACTCGCCCACCATCATGGGCTACCTGGCCGCGCGCACCGAGCGTATGAAGATCGGCGCCGGGATCCTCAACGTCTACTCGCGCACCCCCGCCCTCATCGCCCAGACGGCCGCCGGACTCGACGCGATCTCCGGCGGGCGGGCGATCATCGGGCTCGGCGCGTCGGGGCCGCAGGTCGTCGAGGGCTGGCACGGGAAGCCGTACGACAAGCCCCTCGCCCGAACCCGTGAGGCCATCGAGCTGACCCGCCGCATCCTGCGCCGCGAGGTCATCGACCACCACGGCATCACGGACATGCCGCTGCCCGAGGAGAAGGGCGGCAAGCTGGGCAAGCCGCTGAAGATCCTCACCAAGCCGGTCCGCTCCGAAGTGCCCCTCTACGTGGCGTCGCTCGGCCCCGCCAACGTGCGCATGACCGCCGAGATCGCCGACGGCTGGCTGCCCACCCTGTTCCTCCCGGAGAAGGCCCACCAGGTGTGGGGCGCTTCGCTCGCCGAGGGCAAGGAGAAGCGCGATCCGGCGCTCGGACCGTTGCAGACGGTCGCGGGAGGCCTGCTCGCCATCGGTGACGACGCGGCCGCCGCACGGGATTTGGCCCGGCCTCACATCGCCCTCTACGTAGGCGGCATGGGCGCTCCGGGGAAGAACTTCTACAACGACCTCGCGGTCGCGTACGGCTACGAGGAGGAGGCCAGGCGCATCCAGGAGCTGTATCTCTCGGGCAGGAAGAAGGAAGCGGAGGCCGCCGTCCCGGACGAGTTCTGCGAGCTCACGTCGCTGTGCGGGCCCGAGAGCTACGTCCGTGAGCGCGTCGAGGCCTTCCGTGAGGCGGGCGTCACCATGCTCAACGTCATTCCCGTCGGCTCCGAGCCGGCCAAGTCGATCGAGACCGTCAAGGGCTGGCTCTAGGGCTCCAGGAGGCCGTACGTGAAGCGACAGATCTTCTCCGCCGAACACGAGGCGTTCCGCGAGACCGTCCGTACCTTCCTGACGAAGGAGGTACTGCCCCACTACGAGGAGTGGGAGAAGGACGGGATCGTCAGCCGTGACGCCTGGCTCGCCGCGGGCAAGCAGGGACTGCTCGGGCTCGCCGTGCCCGAGGAGTACGGAGGCGGCGGGAACGCCGACTTCCGCTACAGCGCCGTACTCGCCGAGGAGTTCACCCGCGCGGGCGCGGCCGGACTCGCACTCGGCCTGCACAACGACATCATCGGCCCGTATCTGACGTCCCTCGCCACCGAGGACCAGAAGCGGCGCTGGCTGCCCGGCTTCTGCTCCGGCGAGATCATCACGGCCATCGCGATGACCGAGCCGGGCGCGGGCTCCGACCTCCAGGGCATCCGCACCACCGCCGTCGACCAGGGCGATCACTGGCTGCTCAACGGCTCCAAGACATTCATCTCGAACGGCATCCTCGCCGACCTCGTCATCGTCGTCGCCAAGACCTCGCAGGAAGGCGGCGCGAAGGGCCTGTCCCTCCTGGTCGTCGAGCGCGGCACGGACGGCTTCGAGCGGGGCCGCAACCTCGACAAGATCGGCCAGAAGTCCCAGGACACCGCCGAGCTGTTCTTCAACGACGTACGCGTGCCCAAGGAGAACCTCCTGGGCGAGCTCGACGGCGCCTTCATCCACCTGATGACGAACCTCGCGCAGGAGCGTATGGGCATCGCCGTCGCCGGGATCGCCGCCGCCGAGCACCTCCTGGAGATCACCACGACGTACGTCAAGGAGCGCGAGGCCTTCGGGCGGCCGCTCTCCAAGCTCCAGCACATCCGCTTCGAGATCGCCGAGATGGCGACCGAGTGCGCGGTCACCCGGACCTTCCTCGACCGCTGCATCGTCGATCACTCGAACGGCGAGCTCGACGCCGTGCACGCCTCGATGGCCAAGTGGTGGGCCACCGAGCTGCAAAAACGCGTCGCCGACCGCTGCCTGCAACTGCACGGCGGATACGGCTACATGACCGAGTACCGCGTCGCCAAGGCCTTCACCGACGGCCGCATCCAGACGATCTACGGAGGTACGACCGAGATCATGAAGGAGATCATCGGCCGCTCCCTGCTCGCCTGAGCCTGCCAGACCCTCACCTGCAAAGTTCTTTGCGAAAGGCTGCTGTCTTGACCACCGAAGCGTACGTATACGACGCGATCCGCACCCCGCGCGGACGCGGCAAGGCCAATGGCGCCCTGCACGGCACCAAGCCGATCGACCTCGTCGTCGGCCTGATCCACGAGATCCGGGCGCGATTCCCCGACCTGGACCCGGCGGCCGTCGACGACATCGTCCTCGGCGTCGTCGGTCCCGTCGGCGACCAGGGCTCGGACATCGCGCGGATCGCGGCCATCGCCGCCGGACTGCCGGACACGGTCGCCGGCGTCCAGGAGAACCGCTTCTGCGCCTCCGGTCTTGAAGCCGTCAACATGGCCGCGATGAAGGTGCGTTCGGGCTGGGAGGACCTCGTCCTCGCGGGCGGCGTCGAGTCGATGTCCCGTGTTCCGATGGCCTCGGACGGCGGCGCCTGGTTCGCCGACCCGATGACCAACTACGAGACGGGCTTCGTGCCGCAGGGCATCGGCGCCGACCTGATCGCCACGGTGGAGGGCTACTCCCGGCGTGACGTCGACGAGTACGCGGCCCTGTCCCAGGAGCGCGCGGCGGCGGCCTGGAAGGACAACCGCTTCGAGAAGTCCGTCGTGCCGGTGAAGGACCGAAGCGGCCTGGTCGTCCTGGACCACGACGAGTACATGCGCCCCGGCACCACCGCCGACTCGCTCGGCAAGCTGAAGCCCTCCTTCAAGGACATCGGCGACCTCGGCGGGTTCGACGCCGTCGCGCTGCAGAAGTACCACTGGATCGAGAAGATCGACCACGTCCACCACGCGGGCAACTCCTCCGGCATCGTGGACGGTGCCGCCCTTGTGGCCATCGGCACCAAGGAGGTCGGCGAGCGCTACGGCCTCACCCCGCGCGCCCGCATCGTCTCCGCGGCCGTCTCGGGCTCCGAGCCGACCATCATGCTCACCGGGCCCGCCCCGGCTGCCCGCAAGGCACTCGCCAAGGCGGGTCTGACCATCGATGACATCGACCTCGTCGAGATCAACGAAGCGTTCGCGGCGGTCGTCCTGCGCTTCGTCAAGGACATGGGCCTGTCCCTGGACAAGGTCAACGTCAACGGCGGCGCGATCGCGTTGGGCCATCCCCTGGGCGCGACCGGGGCGATGATCCTGGGGACGCTCGTGGACGAGCTGGAGCGTCAGGACAAGCGGTACGGCCTCGCCACCCTCTGCGTCGGCGGTGGCATGGGGATCGCCACGATCGTGGAACGGGTTTCCGGCTAAGCGCCGTGGGGCTGCGCCTTGTCGCCGACTGACCGCCGGTGGGGGCTGGTCGCGCAGTCCCCCGCGCCCCTGAGATGCGCACTTCGTGCGGCATCTCATCGGGGAAGGCTGCGCGCAGCGCATGCCTTCAGGGGCGCGGAGAACTGCGCGAGCAACCCACTAGGACCCGCGGTCGGCGACGAAGCGCAGCCATCCTCCCCAGATCCCGCCCCTGCCCCCGCCCCCGCCAAGGGCCCGCAACAGACTTCACGGAGACACGGACATGACCGAAAGCACGACCATCCGCTGGGAAATGGACGCCACCGGCATCCTCACCCTCGTCCTGGACGACCCCAACCAGTCCGCGAACACCATGAACCAGGGGTTCAAGGACTCCATCGCGGCGATCGCCGAACGCGCGGAGGCCGAGAAGGACTCCATCCGCGGCATCATCTACACCTCCGCCAAGAAGACCTTCTTCGCGGGCGGTGACCTGAAGGACATGATGCGGGCAGGGCCCGAGAACGCGCAGGACGCGTTCCAGGCGGGCGTCGCCATCAAGTCCTCCCTGCGCCGCATCGAGACCCTGGGCAAGCCGGTCGTCGCCGCCATCAACGGCGCGGCCCTGGGCGGCGGTTACGAGATCGCCCTGGCCAGCCACCACCGCGTCGCGCTCGACGCACCGGGGTCCAAGATCGGCCTGCCCGAGGTCACCCTGGGCCTGCTCCCGGCGGGCGGCGGCGTGACCCGCACCGTGCGCCTCATGGGTATCGCCGACGCGCTCCTCAAGGTGCTTCTCCAGGGCACCCAGTACTCCCCGAAGCGCGCCCTGGAGAACGGCCTCGTCCACGAAGTGGCGGCCACCCGCGAAGAGATGATCGAGAAGGCCCACGCCTTCATCGACGCCAACCCCGAGTCGCAGCAGCCCTGGGACAAGCCGGGCTACCGCATCCCCGGCGGCACCCCCGCCAACCCGAAGTTCGCGGCGAACCTGCCCGCCTTCCCCGCCAACCTCAAGAAGCAGACGAACGGCGCCCCCTACCCGGCCCCGCGCAACATCCTCGCGGCCGCCGTCGAGGGCTCCCAGGTCGACTTCGAGACCGCGCTGACCATCGAGGCCCGGTACTTCACCGAGCTGGTCACGGGCCAGACCGCGAAGAACATGATCCAGGCGTTCTTCTTCGACCTCCAGGCCGTCAACTCCGGTGCCAACCGGCCCAAGGGCATCGAGACACGCAAGGTCCGCAAGGCCGCCGTCCTGGGCGCCGGAATGATGGGCGCGGGCATCGCCTACTCGTGCGCCCGCGCGGGCATCGAGGTCGTCCTCAAGGACGTCTCCGCCGAAGCCGCGGCCAAGGGCAAGGCCTACTCCGAGAAGCTGTGCGCCAAGGCGGTGCAGCGAGGGCGTACGACCCAGGAGAAGGCCGACGCGCTGCTCGCCCGCATCACGCCGACCGCCGACCCGCAGGACCTCGCGGGCTGCGACGCCGTGATCGAGGCCGTCTTCGAGGACACCACTCTCAAGCACAAGGTGTTCCAGGAGATCCAGGACGTCATCGAGCCGGACGCGCTGCTCTGCTCCAACACCTCGACGCTGCCGATCACCCAGCTCGCCGAGGGCGTCACGCGGCCCGTCGACTTCATCGGCCTGCACTTCTTCTCGCCCGTCGACAAGATGCCGCTCGTCGAGATCATCAAGGGCGAGCGGACCGGGGACGAGGCTCTCGCCCGCGCCTTCGACCTCGTACGCCAGATCAACAAGACGCCGATCGTCGTCAACGACTCGCGCGGCTTCTTCACCTCGCGCGTCATCGGGCACTTCATCAACGAAGGCGTCGCGATGGTCGGCGAGGGCATCGAGCCCGCGTCCATCGAGCAGGCGGCGGCCCAGGCGGGCTACCCGGCGAAGGTCCTCTCCCTGATGGACGAGCTGACCCTCACCCTGCCGCGCAAGATCCGCAACGAGACGAAGCGCGCTGTCGAGGAGGCCGGCGGCACCTGGGCCGGGCATCCGTCGGACTCCGTCATCGACCGCATGGTCGACGAGTTCGAGCGTCCCGGCAGGAGCGGGGGAGCGGGCTTCTACGAGTACGTGGACGGCAAGCGCGCCGGTCTCTGGCCGGGCCTGCGCGAGCACTTCACCAAGCCGGGAACCCAGATCCCGTTCGAGGACATGCAGGAGCGCATGCTCTTCTCCGAGGCGCTCGACACCGTGCGCCTGGTGGAGGAGGGCGTCCTGACGTCCGTCGCGGACGCCAACATCGGCTCCATCTTCGGCATCGGCTTCCCCGGCTGGACCGGTGGGGTGCTCCAGTACATCAACGGCTACGAAGGCGGCCTGCCCGGCTTCGTAGCACGCGCGCGTGAGCTGGCCGACCGCTACGGCGAGCGGTT
The DNA here is from genome assembly GCF_055570235.1 of Streptomyces sp. NPDC031274. Classification (NCBI taxonomy): domain Bacteria; kingdom Bacillati; phylum Actinomycetota; class Actinomycetes; order Kitasatosporales; family Streptomycetaceae; genus Streptomyces; species Streptomyces sp. NPDC031274. The sequence goes on from NZ_JBVIHP010000002.1 coordinate 52,283, forward strand.
CACGCCGCCCGCGCTGCTTGTCGAGAAGGCGCAGAACGGCGAGAAGTTCAGCGACAACTGACCGGCACGACCAGCACGACCGGCACGGGAGTGGCTCAGCTGTCCTTGAGCCACTCCCGCAGCTCCTCCTTGAGGGAGCGCTGGAACGCCGTCACCAGGGCCTGCACCACCATCGGCTGCATATGGGCCGACAGGGACCGCATCGCCGCCACGTGCTCCGGGTCCGACTCCCGCTCGCGGTAAGGGCCCCACACCTCGTCACGGAAGAGGCGGGACAGCTCGACGGCCGCCGAGCGGGTGTGCTCCATCAGGACCGTGCGCGCCGCCAGGATCGTCTCGTGCGCGATGGGTACGTCGAGCAGTTCCACGCCCAGGCGCAGCAGCCCCGGATCGACGCGATACGCCCCCGGGAACTCCGTCGGTGTGACGACGCCCATCGCCGAGAGCCGATCCAGGTCCGCGTCGGTGAGCGGGCGGCCCGCCCTGCGCTCCAGCTCCGCGCGGTCGGTGTCCTCGGCCGAGTCGGGGGCCCAGGAGGCCACCACCGCGCGGTGGATGGCGAGATCGTGGGCGCTCAGATCGTCCGGCAGCTGTTCCAGATACCGCTCGATCGCGGCCAGCGTCATGCCCTGGTGCTGCAACTCCTCGATGAGACCGAGCCGGGACAGATGCTCCTCTCCGTAGTGACCGACCCGGCGCGGGCCGATCACGGGCGGCGGAAGCAGGCCCTTGGTGCTGTAGAAGCGGATGGTGCGGACGGTGACGCCCGCGCGCGCGGCCAGTTCGTCGACCGTGAGCGTCGGCTCGTCGGTGTCCGACGTCCTCGTCATCGTCATGGCAGCGCATCGCCTCCCCAGTCGTGTACCGGTGGTCGCGCACCAACGGTCGTACACCGATGGATGTGGACCAACGGTCGTGCACCGATGGTGTGCACCGATCAGGTGCAACAGTATTGCTGTCTCACCACTGTTGTGAAAGCGTCCCGGCCAGTCACTTGCTTCGTCGATGACGCCAGGAGGCGGTCATGACCACGATCCTGCGACTCCCCGGGGAACCCGCCGACATCACGCTCCCCGCCCTGCTGCTGCGCAACGCCGAGGACCACGGCGACCGCCCCGCACTCTCCTGGCGCACCACCCCCGAAGGGGAGTGGACGACACTGACCTGGCACGAAGCACGCCGCAAGGTTTCCGTTCTGGCAGCCGGGTTCACGGCGCTCGGTGTGCGGCGCGGCGAACACGTCCTCATGATGATGGGCAACCGCCCCGAACACTGGCTGAGCGATCTCGCCCTCGTGCACCTCGGTGCCGTCCCCGTCACCGTGTACGGCACATCGGCCCCCGAGCAGATCGCGCACATCGCCAGACACAGCCGCGCCCGCTTCGCGATCGTCGAGGGCGCCCGCGAACTCGCCCGCTGGGAACCCCTCCTGACGGACGAGGAAGCCCCGTTGGAGCGCCTGGTGGTCGTCGACGCGGCCGATGCGGGCCCACACCGCACGTACGGCTCCCTGCACGCCACAGGCAGCCGCCTCTTCGCCCCGGACGCCTTCGAGAAGGCCTGGCGCGAGTCCCGGTCCGACGATCCGCTCACCGTCGTCTACACGTCGGGCACCACCGGCGACCCCAAGGGCGTGCGCATCACCCACCGCAACGTCGTCCTCAACGGCGTCGCCCTGGACGCCGTCGTCGAGCTCCCCGACTTCGTGGACCACATCAGCTACCTCCCCTTCGCCCACGTCGCGGAGCGCATGCTCGGCATCTACCTGCCGGTGTTCCGCGCCTCGCACGTGCACCTGTGCGCGGATCCGAGCGCCGTCGCCGCGACCGCGCGCGAGCTGCGGCCCGCGCAGTTCTTCGGGGTCCCGCGCGTGTGGGAGAAGCTCGCCGCGTCCGTACGGGCCGTGCTCGCCGGACTTCCGGAGCAGCAGCGGGAGGCCATCGAAGCCGCGAACGAGACGACACGCGCGCGCGTGGAGTACGTCGAGCGCGGCGAGGACCCGCCGGCCGACCTGGAGCGGGCGTATCGCGAGGCCAAGGAGAAGACCCTCGACCCGCTGCTCTCCCTGGCCGGATTCGACCGACTGGTGTGGACCGCGAGCGCGGCGGCGTCGATGCCGCTGGACGTCGTGCGCTTCTGGTCGGGCTTCGGCATCGTGATCATGGACGCGTGGGGTCTGACGGAGACGACCGGGGTCGTCACCATCAACACCCCGGGCGCCTTCCGGCTCGGCTCGGTGGGCAGGCCCCTGGACGGCCTTGAGGTCCGCACCACCGACGACGGCGAGATCCTGGTGCGCGGCGCGACGGTCTTCGACGGCTATCTCCTGCCCGACGGCTCCGTCGAGTCGGCCTGCGACGCGGACGGCTGGTTCGCCACCGGCGACGTCGGGCGGATCGACGAGGACGGCTACCTCTGGCTCACCGACCGCAAGAAGGAACTGATCGTGACGTCGACGGGCAAGAACGTCTCGCCCGTACTCGTCGAGAACACCCTCAAGGAGCACCCCCTCATAGGGCAGGCCCTCGTCCACGGCGACGGCCGCTCCTACCTGGTGGCGCTGCTCGTCCTGGACACGGAGATGGCCCCTGTGTGGGCCGCCGCCCGGGGGATCACCGGTGACCTGATGGCGAGCGAGGCCGTGCGGGAGGAGATCGCGCGGTCCGTCGACGCGGCCAACGCACGCCTCAACCGCACCGAGCAGATCAAGCGCTACCGGCTCCTGGGGGAGGAGTGGGGCCCCGAGACCGGGGAGCTGACACCGTCCCTGAAGCTGCGCCGCAGGGTCATCCGGGAGAAGTACGGGGACGCCATCAACGGGCTGTACACCCCGTGACGCACTCGGTGACGCACCCCGTGATCCATCGGCTCTACACCTTGTGATCATCGTGTGTACACCCCCCGCCCACCATGTGAGAAGTGCCGCTATGTGACGTGCGCCACCGCATGCCCGGCGATCTCTGGGGGAAGGTGTCGCGTCGGTCCACGCACGTCAGGGGTGTCGTGGACCGGAGTACATCCGGACACCGGAGTTTTCCGGGCACCAGAGAGTAGACCCCCCACGTGAGCAAGGAAGCCGTAGACACGGCCGCTGCGGACGCATCCCGCACAGATGCGTCCCAGGCCCCCGCGGACGCGGGCGACGCCGGTTACAGCAAGGACCTCAAGGCCCGTCACGTCAACATGATCGCGATCGGTGGCGCGATCGGAACTGGACTCTTTCTCGGTGCGGGCGGACGCCTGCACTCCGCGGGCCCCGCGCTCGCCGTCGCGTACCTCGTGTGCGGCATCTTCGCCTTCTTCGTCGTACGCGCCCTCGGCGAGATGGTCATCTACCGGCCGTCGTCGGGTTCGTTCGTCAGTTACGCGCGTGAGTTCCTCGGCGAGAAGGGCGCCTACGTCGCCGGTTGGATGTACTTCCTCAACTGGTCGACCACCGGCATCGCCGACATCACCGCGATCGCGCTCTACACGCACTACTGGAGCCTCTTCACCGACATCCCCCAGTGGGCGCTCGCGCTGATCGCCCTCGCCGTCGTCCTCGCGATCAACCTGATCTCGGTGAAGTACTTCGGCGAGATGGAGTTCTGGTTCGCGATCGTCAAGGTCGCGGCCCTGATCGCCTTCATGCTGATCGGCATATTCCTCCTCGTCACCCAGCACAAGGTCGGCGGCGAGACGCCCGGCATCAGCGTGATCACCGACAACGGCGGCTTCCTGCCGCACGGTCTGATGCCGGTCGTGATCGTCATGCAGGGCGTCGTCTTCGCGTACGCCTCGCTCGAACTGGTCGGCGTCGCGGCGGGCGAGACCGCCGAGCCGCAGAAGGTCGTCCCGCGCGCGGTGAACTCGATCATGTGGCGCGTGGGTCTCTTCTACGTCGGCTCCGTCGTCCTGCTCGCGCTGCTCTTGCCCGGATCGGTGTACTCGGCCGACCAGAGCCCGTTCGTGACGGTCCTCTCCAAGATCGGCGTTCCCGCGGCCGGTGACGTGATGAACCTCGTCGTCCTCACGGCGGCGATGTCGTCGCTGAACTCGGGTCTGTACTCCACGGGCCGCATCCTGCGCTCGATGGCGATGGCGGGTTCGGCGCCGAAGTTCACCGCGAAGATGAACAGGAGCCAGGTCCCCTACGGCGGCATCCTGCTCACCTCCGCGGTGTGCGTGCTCGGTGTCGGCCTGAATTTCCTCATGCCGAGCCAGGCCTTCGAGATCGTCCTGAACGTGGCGTCCCTGGGCATCATCAGTACCTGGGTGATCATCATGGTCTGTCACCTGGCGTTCGTCCGCCGCGCCAAGGAGGGTGTGATCACCCGGCCCGGCTTCCGGCTCCCCGGCAGCCCGGTCACGGAGATCGTCACGATCCTCTTCCTGCTCTCCGTGCTCGTCCTGATGTGGAAGGACCCCGAGATCGGGCGCAAGACGCTCTACCTCATCCCGCTCATCGGAGCGGCGCTCGTCGCCGGCTGGTACGGCATCCGCCGCAGGGTGGACCGCGAGACGACGGCCCTCACGAAGTAAGGGCCTGGAACAGCGGCCTGAAGCAGCGGCCTGAAGCGGCAGGTCAATGGCCACTGTCAGTGGCAGCGCCTACGGTGGCGTCATGTCGGAGATCACTTATGTCCGAGGTGACGCCACCGCGCCATGTGGCAAGGGCGTCAAGCTGATCGCCCATGTCTGCAACGACCTCGGGGGCTGGGGCAAGGGCTTCGTCGTCGCCGTGTCGCGCCGCTGGCCCGAGCCGGAGGCCGCGTACCGCCGGTGGCACCGCGAGCGCGCCAAGAACGACTTCGGCCTCGGTGCGGTCCAGTTCGTCGAGGTCTCTCGCCACACATGGGTGGCCAACATGATCGGCCAGCACGGCACGCGCACCGGCAGCAAGGGCGTCCCCGTGCGGTACGAGGCGATCGACACCGCCCTGGCCGCGCTCGCCGACAAGGCGGCCGAACTCGACGCCTCCGTGCACATGCCGCGCATCGGCTGCGGGCTCGCGGGCGGCAAGTGGTCCCGCGTCGAGCCGCTGATAGCCCGGCGCCTGGTGGAGCGGGGGATCGCGGTGACGGTGTACGACTTCGGAGACTGAGCCGCCCGCTCGTACGGCCGCCCGCCTCTCTGGCCTCGTGTGGCGGGAATCACGCAACTGCCCTACAGGCGTGCGTTGTTGTGCACGGATGAGCGGGTAGATCGGCTGCATGCAGCTCATTCCCATGCCGTTAGGGCCGATCAACCCGGATGTCGAGCATCTCGTAGTCGGAGCCGTGCTGTTCGGTCCCCTCTACTTCCTCGTCAGGCGCATGATCCTCCGCCTCAACCGCGTACTCGAGGAGCGCGCCACGCTCCTCGAAGGGGTGACCGGCGGACCGGGGGCGGAACTGCGGCGCGAGGCCGAGCGGATACGCGCCGAGCACGAGGCGACGCTGGCCGAGGCCCGCCGCGAGGCCGCGCAGGTGCGCCAGCGGGCCAGGGAGGAAGGCGCCGCCCTGATCGCCGCCGCCCGTGAGGACGGCGTGCGCGAACGCGACGAGGTCCTTGCGGTCGGCAAGGACAGGATCGAGGCCGAGCGCACGTCGGCGGAGATCGAACTGCGGCTCCAGGTGTCGGAGTTGGCTTCGGCGCTGGCGAGCAGGATCGTGGGGGAGCCCCTCGGGGCCGCGTCGGGTTCCGGCCGCTAGGGGTCTGTCGCCTGGGCCTGTCGCCAACCTCCCGCCGTCCGGCCCGGTGGTCTGGCGCCCAGGCCGTTGTCACGTCACGCTCGCACCATGGAACTCATGGTGCCGGTCAAAGACGGCGAGGTCTGGGCGGAGGACTCGGGAGGACCGGGAAGCTCGGCAGGACCGGCAGGACCGGCAGGACCGGCAGGACCGGGAGGACTGGGAGGCTCGGGACGACCGGGAGGCTCGGCAGGGCCGGTAGGTTCCGGCGCTGACGCCCTGCCGCTGGTCCTGCTGCACCCCGGAGTCGCGGACTCCCGCGTCTGGGACGGGATCCTGCCGCGTCTCACGCGGGAGCGCCGGGTCATCCGCTACGACGCGCGGGGGTACGGCAGATCGCCCGCCCCCACCGCGTCGTTCTCGCTCGTCGAGGACCTGATCGCGGTCCTCGACCACTTCCACGTCCCCCGGGCGTTCATCGCGGGATCCAGCATGGGCGGCACCACGGCCATCGGCCTCGCGCTCGGCGACCCGGCCCGGGTGGCGGGGCTCACCCTGCTGGTCCCCGGCATCACCGGCAACCCGGACTTCCTCATGGCGGAGTTCACGGCCGAGGTGGTCAGGCTCGGGCAGGCGGGCGACATGGACGGCATCGTGGCCCTGGTGAAGCGCACGTCGGCCGCCGCGGGCACCGGGGACGACTCCGAGGCGGAGGCGCTCATCAGGGCGGTGATCCCGGCCTGGTTCGCCGTTCAACCCCACCACGTGCCCGACCCGCCCGCCTTCGACCGGCTCGGCGAGCTCACCGTGCCGTGTGTGCTCGCCCTGGGGGAGCACGACGACCCCGAGGTGGTCCGCTGCAACGAGGAGATGGCGGCACGCATCCCGGGCTGCCGGCTCGTGCGGCTGCGGGACAGCGACCACTTCCCGACCCTGCGGGAGCCGGAGGCGGTCGCGGACATCATCCTCGAGTCATACGGGCCCACGAGGTAGCTCCCGCCCACCCCGAACGTGGGCGGGCGGGAGAGATCCGCCGCGAGGCGGCGGCCCACTGTCAGTCGTCAGTGATCGTGCACACCGTTCGTCGCGGCGATCGACTTCCACGACTTCGGCTTGGCAGCCGACCCCGCAGCGGCGGACCGGGCGATCCCCGCCCCCTTCGCGGCAGGCGCGTCCGGCCGCGAAGGCTGGAAGAGCCACGCGTCGAAGAGCGAAGCGAGAGGCTTCTTGGAGACCTTCTCCGCGTACTTCACGAAGTCACTGACCTTCGCGTTCCCGTACGCGTGCTCCTTGGGCCACCCCTTGAGAATCGCGGAGAAGGACTTTTCACCGACCTCGTTGCGCAGCGCCTGCAGGGCCAGCGCCCCACGGTCGTACACGGCGATGTCGAACTGGTTCTCCGGGCCCGGGTCGCCCGGCTTGACCTTCCAGAACGGGTCGTCGGCGGGGTGCTGGGCGTACACGTAGTCCGCCAGTTCCTGCGCCGTACCCTCGCCCTCCTTCTCCGACCACAGCCACTGGCTGTAGCGCGCGAAGCCCTCGTTGACCCAGATGTCCTTCCAGCCGTCGACCGACACGCTGTCGCCGTACCACTGGTGGGCCAGCTCATGCACCACGACGGACACGTTCGCCCCGTTGGCGAACTGCTTCGGGCTGTAGAACGGCCGCGTCTGCGTCTCCAGGGCGAAGCCGCTCGTCACGTTCGGGACGTAACCGCCCAGGGCGTTGAACGGGTACTTGCCGAAGACCGTCTCCAGCCACTCCGTGACCTCGGCCGACCGCTCGATGCTCGCCCGCGCGGCCCCCGCGTTGTCGCCGAGGTCCTTGCTGTAGGCGTTCAGGACGGGCAGACCGTCCGCGGTCTTGTCCGTCGTGATGTCGAACTTGCCGACGGCGAGCGTCGTCAGATAGCTGGCCTGCGGCTTGTTCGAGCGCCAGTTGAAGCGCGTCCAGCCGAGCTTCGAACTCTGCGACTGCAGTACGCCGTTGGAGATGGCCTGCGAGCCGTCCGGCACGGAGACCGAGACGTCGTACGTCGCCTTGTCGAGCGGGTGGTCGTTGGACGGGAACCACCAGGCGGCCGAGTCGGGCTCCTGCGCGGCCACGCCGCCGTCCGGCGTCCGTGCCCACGCCGTGAAGCCGTTGATCTTCACCTCGGACGGCTTGCCCGCGTACCGCACGACGACGGTGATCGGCGTGCCCTTGGGCAGGCCGGCCGCCGGAGTGATCTCCAGCTCCTGCTCGCCGGACTTCTTGAAGGCCGCCTTCTTGCCGTTGACGCGCACCTCGCTGACCTTCAGGCCGAGATCGAGGTTGAAGCGGGAGAGATCCTGCGTCGTGGTGGCGTTGAGGGTCGCCGTGCCCTCGAGCAGGTCGGTCTTCGGCTGGTACTTCAGGCGCAGGTCGTAGTGCGACACGTCGTAGCCGCCGTTGCCGCTCGCCGGGTAATAGGGATCGCCGATACCCGGCGCCCCGGGGGAGAAGTCGGCGGCCGATGCCGGGATCGCCAGCAGCAGAGAGGCCGCGAGCGCGCCCGGGGCGATGAGTCTGCGGTGCACAAGAGCTCCAAGTCGTAGGGGCACATCGGTAGATGAGTCCGACAATGAATCCGACCCTATTGAGCCCGGTGGCCACGCGTCATGTCCATGGTCGCTCCTGTCACACGATCGCCATTCGGCCGACATGTGCCAAAACGCCCCATGAGCCTGTCGTCGCCGCGTATCGCCCTCTGTCGCGCGGGAGTTGACCCGTGTACCTTCCGCGCCATGCCGATACGTGCGCGCCGCACGCGCTTCATCTGGAGATCACTGCTCACGGCGGCCCTTGCCGCCCTGTTGGCCACGCTTGTGGCCCCGGGAGCCGCCCAAGGGGCGCCGAACGCCCCACGCGAGAGCAAGCCCGTCTACTCGTACGAGAGTGCGATCCGCGAATCCGTCTGGGTCGACACGAAGATCGACGGCGACGGCGACGGGAAGTCCGACCGCGTCGCCGTCGACATCGTCCGGCCCCGCGAACCCGCACAGCGGGGGCGGAAGATCCCCGTGATCATGGATGCCAGCCCGTACTACTCCTGCTGCGGGCGCGGCAACGAGAGCCAGAAGAAGACGTACGACGCGGACGGCAACCCTGTCCAGTTCCCGCTCTACTACGACAACTACTTCGTGCCCCGCGGCTATGGATTCGTCGCCGTCGACCTCGCAGGGACGAACCGCTCCGACGGCTGTGTGGACGTCGGGGGCCGCTCCGACATCCAGTCCGCCAAGGCCGTCGTCGACTGGCTGAACGGCCGGGCCCACGGCTACACCACCCGCACCGGTGGCAAGAGCGCCAAGGCGTCCTGGACGACCGGCGCGACCGGAATGATCGGCAAGAGCTACGACGGCACGATCGCGCAGGGCGTGGCCGCCACTGGAGTGCGAGGTCTCAAGACCATCGTGCCGATCGGTGCGATCTCCTCCTGGTACGACTACTACTTCGCCAAGGGCGCCCCGCTCTACGACAGCGGCCCCGAGTGGCTCTCGGACTACGTGGAGAGCCCGGAGGCGCGCACCCGCTGCGGCGCCGTACAGAAACGACTTGTCGACGAAGCGCCCCGCACCGGCGACTGGACCCGGCTGTGGAGCGAGCGCGACTACACCCCGGACGCGGACAAGGTGAAGGCCAGCGTCTTCGCCGTGCACGGCATGCAGGACCTGAACGTCCGCACGAAGCACCTCGGCCAGTGGTGGGACGCCCTCGCCGACGCGGGCGTCGACCGCAAGGTGTGGCTCAGCCAGACCGGTCACGTCGACCCCTTCGACTTCCGCCGGAGCGACTGGGTGCGCACCCTGCACCGCTGGTTCGACCACGAGCTCCTCGGCTACGACAACGGCATCGACCGCGAGCCGATGGCCGACATCGAGCGCTCCCCCGGACAGTGGACCACCGACCGCGTCTGGCCCCCGCGCGCCACGGACACCGTGAAGCTCCGCCCCGGCAAGGGGACTTCACCCGGCGTCGGCACCCTCACCACGCGCCCCGGCACCGGCAGCGAGACCTTCACCGACGACCCGAAGCTGAGCGAGACCGACTGGGCCGCGCAGATCGACACCTCGACGCCGTCCAAGGCCGGGTTCATCAGCAAGCCCCTGGGCAGCGACCTGCGTCTGTCGGGCTCATCCGAGGTGACCGTCACCGTGACCCCGACCACCCGCACCGCCCACCTCTCCGCCGTCCTCGTCGACCTCGGCCCCGCCACCATCCGCGACTACGCGGGCGCCGGCGAGGGCATCAGCACGCTCCCCGAACGCACCTGCTGGGGCCCGAGCACCGACGGCGACAGCTCCTGCTACAAGGAGACCGCGGCGAAGACCGCCGACGTCGACTACACGGTCTTCAGCCGCGGCTGGGCCGACCTGGGCAACTGGGCCGACGACCACAAGGGCCGCCCCCTCACGCCGGGCAAGCCGCACACCATCACCCTCGACCTGGCCGCGAGCGACCACGTCGTACCGAAGGGGCACCGGCTCGCCCTGATCGTCGCGGGCACGGACAAGGACCTCATCGATCCCCCCGTCGACACCCCGACGCTCGCCATCGACCTGTCCCGTACGTCGGCGAAGGTCCCGCTGGTCGGCGGCGCCGACGCGTTCCGCACCACCAAGACCGTCACCCCCCGCGAGTCCCGTCTCGACGGCGTGGCCCCGCCGCGTCCGATCCGCCCCGTCCCCGGAGGCAGCACTTCATGAGACCCCGCACCGGCCTCACACCCCGCGTCCGCACCCTGGCGCTCGCCTGCGCCACGGCCGCGCTCGCCGCTCCGCTCCTGACCGTGCCCGCGCAGGCCACGTCGACCCCGCCGCGCACCGGATTCGAGGAGACCGACGGCGCTCGCTGGACCAGCCAGCCCGAGGAGCAGAAGTTCCTCGCGGCCATCGACAAGGCGACCGACCGGGTCTCCGTCTCCCGCATCGGCACCACCAAGCAGAACCGGCCCGTCCAACTGGTCCGCATCGGCGAACGCCCCACGAAGAACACGGTGTTGCTGATCTGCAGCCAGCACGGCGACGAGCCGTCGGGCCGTGACGCGTGTCTGTCGACCATCCGCGACCTGGCGTACGCGAAGGACGAGAAGACCCGGAAGTTCCTCTCCCGCACCACGCTCCTCGTCGTTCCCACCGCCAACCCGGACGGCCGCGCCGCCGACACCCGCGGCAACTCCGACGGCGTCGACATCAACCGCGACCACATCTCCCTGAAGACCGCGGAGGCCCGCGCCATGGCCGCCGTCATCCGTGACCGGCAGCCCGACTCCATCTACGACCTGCACGAGTACGGAGCGACCCCGAAGTACTACGACAAAGACCTGTTCGACCTGTGGCCGCGCAACCTCAACACCGACGAGGCGGTGCACAAGGAGGCGCAGACCCTCTCCGAGGCGTACGTCAGGCCCGCCGCCAACAGAGCGGGCCACACGACGGGGACGTACGGGATCTGGACCGATCCCGTGACCGGTGACCCGATCAAGCAGACCGCGGGCGACGGTCAGGAGCGCATCCTGCGCAACGTCTCCGGCATCAAGCACGCGGCGGGACTGCTCATCGAGAGCCGTGTCGATCCCCTCAGCGACGCCGAGAAGAAGGACGAGGCGCTGAACAACCGGCGCCGCGTGAAATCCCAACTCTCCGCTCTTGGAGGCCTGTTCGCCTACACCGACGAGCGGCGCGGTCAGTTGGAGGCGGCAACCGGTGCGTCCCGCCTCGAAGGCTTCCGCGACCGTGGGCCCATCTATGTCGGCGGCGCGGACAACGACCCCGCCGAACCGGCCGAAGTGATCCAGGACCCGCCCTGCGGCTACCGGCTCGACGCCGCCCAGTACGGCGACGTCAAGGACGAACTCGCGCTGCACGGAGTCAAGGTCAGGCGGGACGGCGCGGGCGCCTACGTACCGATGCGGCAGTCCGCACGCGCTCTCGTGCCGCTGCTTCTCGACGAGCGTGCGACGTACCACCTCGTCGCGGGTTCACCCGACACCCGCTGTTGAGTAGTTGATAGGTGCGTCACATGTGGTACTGGGTAGCGGAGCACAGAGACCGTACGAATGAGAGACCGTGAGAGGTGCACTTGTGACGCAAGACCAACATAAAGCGGACGACGGCGGGGGAGGGGACGGGCACCTCATGCACGCCGCTCACGGCGGCAGCCATCCCCAGACCGACCGCATCGTCTTCGGTGTGACCGCCGTGCTCACCCTGGCCTTCGTGGTCTGGGGCGCCGTCGCCACGGACTCGCTCGAGAGCGCCTCGACGAAGATGCTCAACGGCCTGATCCACAACGGTGGCTGGGCCTTCATGCTGGCGGCCAGCGGATTCGTGGTCTTCGCGCTCTGGCTCGCCGTCAGCCGGTACGGGAAGATCACCCTCGGTGAGGAGGGCGAGGAGCCGGAGTTCCGCACCGTCTCCTGGGTCGCCATGATGTTCAGCGCCGGTATGGGCATCGGCCTGATGTTCTACGGCGTGAGCGAACCGCTCGCCCACTTCACCACGCCCCCGCCGGGCACCGATCCCGCCGACTCCGCGGCGAAGATGGAAACGGCGATGTCCACCACCCTCTTCCACTGGACGCTCCACCCATGGGCGATCTACGCGGTCGTGGGTCTCGCCATCGCGTACAGCACCTTCCGGCGCAAGCGCAGGCAGACCATCAGCGCCGTTTTCACGCCGCTCATCGGCGAGAAGCGCGCGAACGGCGCCTGGGGCAGGGTCATCGACATCATCGCCATCTTCGCGACGCTGTTCGGCTCCGCCGCGTCGCTCGGCCTCGGTGCCCTGCAGATCGGCAGCGGATTCGAGGTCCTCGACTGGATGGACAACGCGAGCACGGGTCTGCTCGTCTCCATCATCGCCGTCCTGACGGTGGCCTTCGTGGCCTCCGCCATCTCCGGTGTGGAGAAGGGCGTGCAGTGGCTCTCGAACATCAATATGGTGCTCGCGCTGCTGCTCGTCGTGTTCGTCTTCATCGCGGGCCCGACCGTCATCGTCCTCGACCTGGTGCCGACCTCGATCGGCGCCTACCTCGGCGATCTGCCCCAGCTGATCGGGCGCACCGAGGCGTCGAGCGGCAAGGGCGTGTCGGACTGGCTGGGCAGCTGGACGGTCTTCTACTGGGCCTGGTGGATCTCCTGGACGCCCTTCGTGGGCATGTTCATCGCCAGGATCAGCCGGGGCCGTACGATCCGTCAGTTCGTGGGCGGCGTCATCCTGGTGCCCAGCACCGTCAGCCTCATCTGGTTCGCCGTCTTCGGCGGAACGGCGATGAAGGCGAAGGAGGGCGGTGGTCTCGCTGACGCCTCGACCCCCGAGGGCCAGCTCTTCGGCCTGCTGCACGAGTATCCGATCGCCACGGGGACGAGCCTGCTCGTGATGATCCTCGTGGGTATCTTCTTCGTCTCGGGTGCCGACGCCGCGTCGATCGTGATGGGCACGCTCTCCCAGAAGGGAGCGCTCGAACCCGGCAAACTCGTGGTCGTGTTCTGGGGCGTCGTGACCGGGGCCGTGGCGGCGATCATGCTGCTCATCGGTGACGGATCGGGTAACGCCCTGACGGGCCTGCAGAATCTGACGATTCTCGTCGCCGCGCCGTTCGTGATCGTGATGATCGGGATGTGTGTGGCGCTGATGCGGGACCTGCGCCACGACCCGCTGATCGTCCGGGGCGAGCACGGCACGGAGGCCGTCGAGAAGGCCGTGATCGCGGGCCACGAGCAGTACGACGGTGACTTCGAGATCCGCATCGGCCCGAGCGAGAACGGGGACGAGGAGGACAGCGGGGCCACGAAGGTCTGACCTCGCTCCACTCTGCTCTACTCTGCTCCACTTCGCTCCACTTTCAGGAGGCGGCCGCTTCGTTCGCGAAGCGTGCCGCCTCCTGCGTGTGCCCCGGCGTCCAGCCGCGTCTCGTCCTGTACGCCATCGACCACGCGTACGCCCTTCTTTGCCGCCGGTGTCGTCAACTCCGCTTTCGGGACAGGTGGTTGGAGCGACCACTCACCGGCCGGTGCCCCCGGTTCGACGAGAACACAGCGGAATGAGGCATGCCGTGCTCACATCACCGCGCAGATGGGGATACTCACACCATGTCTGCCGAATACGCGACTTTCGGTCTGGCGCCGGCCATGCGCGCCGGTGGAGTTCACGCCAACGGTGACTACCAAGTCCACCGGGATTTCGTCGACTTCATCGTGAACGGGCGCCCGCTGCTGTTCCAGCTCTCCGACCTCGACGCCGTCTCCCCACTCGCCTCCGACGTACCACCCGCGATCTTCACCCACCATGTACGCGGACTCCTCCTGGAGACGGAAGCACCCCTGATCGACGACCGGCACGTCATCTACGGATGTCCCGAGTGCGAAGGCCTGGAGTGCGGGGCGGTCACGGCGGTCATCGAGCGGGCACCGGACGGCACCGACGCCTACGTATGGCGGGACTTCGCCTGGCAGACGGCCGAGCGAGCCGACCTCGAACTCAACGGCTACCACGGCATAGGGCCCTTCCGCTTCGACGGCGCCGAATACCGCGAGGCGCTGCTCCAACTGCTGGCACAAGGCGAACCCGCGGCGCGTCGCAGGGTGCTCCTGATCGGCGCCCGCGTCGCCGTCCTGGCCAAGCTCGCGGCGGCGCTGCGCACGATCGGTGTCGGCGCCGATATCGCGGCGGACGCGGCGGGCGTGCCGCCGGACGAGCTGCGGACGTACGGGGCCGTCGCTTTCGGGCAGGCCGTCCCGGCGGACACACGCGACGGAGTGCGCGCGGCGTTCGACACGGCGGGGATCCAGGTCGCGTACGTCGACGGCCTGGCCCCGATCGTTCCGCTGCTGGTCGCGCAGATAGAACATGCCCTGGACCAGAGCCCGTCGGAGCAGCGTCGCCTGACGCGGCTGGCAGCGGTGGACGGCACGGCGGACGTCGAGACCACGTCGACCTGCCGGGTAAAGATCATCGCCTACCGTCTCGACCGGCTCTGGCGCACCCAGATCCACGAGGTGTTCGACGGCGTCCTCGAGCCGGGGGAGCACCGCATCACGCTGGACGCGAAGGCGACGAAGGGGGAGTCGTTCGTGGTCGCACGGACGACGGGCAGTGTTCTGGTGGCGCCGATAGTGCGGTAGCCAAGCCCGTGCTGTGTCGGGGGCCGCCGCCAGTGAGGTGGCCCGTGCTTCCCGGGGCCGCCGCCGGTGCGCAAGCCCGTGCCGCCCGCGATCGCCGCCAGTGCGCAAGTCCGTGCCGCCCGGGGCCGCCGCCAGTGCGCAAGCCCGTGCCGCCCGAGGCCGCCGCCAGTGCGCAAGCCTGTGCCGCCCGCGGACGCCGGACCCGGGCCATGCTGCCGGACGAGCCGCCCCGGACCTCGCCTAAACTCGACCCCCTGATGACCGCAACCCTCGTCGCCAAGAATCTCGCCGCCGGCCACGGCGACCGCTCCCTCTTCTCCGCCCTGGAGCTTGTCGTCGCCCCCGGCGACGTCATCGGCCTGGTCGGCGCCAACGGCGCCGGCAAGTCGACCCTGCTCCGCCTCCTCGCGGGCCTTGACACCCCGGAGACCGGCGAGCTGCGCCTCTCCCCGCCCGGCGCGTCCGTTGGCCACCTCCCCCAGGAGCCCGAGCGCCGCCCCGGCGAGTCCGTCCGCGGCTTCCTGGCCCGCCGCACCGGCGTCGAAGAGGCCCAGCGGACCATGGACGAGGCCACCCAGGGCCTGGTCGACGGCACCCCGGGCGCGGACGACGCGTACGCGCTGAGCCTGGAGCGCTGGCTGGCGCTCGGCGGCGCCGACCTGGACGAGCGGTCCGAGGAGGTCGCGGCGTCGCTGGGCCTCGACATCAGCCTCGACCAGCCCATGACCTCCCTCTCCGGCGGCCAGGCCGCCCGCGCGGGCCTGGCGTCCCTCCTCCTCTCCCGCTACGACGTGTTCCTCCTTGACGAGCCGACCAACGACCTCGACCTGGCGGGCCTCGAACGCCTGGAGAGCTTCGTGCGCGGACTGCGCGCGGGCACGGTCGTCGTCAGCCACGACCGCGAGTTCCTCACCCGCACCGTCACCAAGGTCCTCGAACTCGACCTCGCCCAGCAGCAGATCAACCTCTACGGCGGCGGCTACGAGGCGTATCTGGAGGAGCGGGACGTCGCGCGCCGCCACGCACGCGACGAGTTCGACGAGTACGCCGACAAGAAGTCCGCCCTCGAGGGCCGCGCCCAGATGCAGCGGGGCTGGATGGACAAGGGCGTCAAGAACGCCCGCCGCAAGGCGGGCGACAACGACAAGATCGGCCGGAACTTCCGCAGCGAGGCCAGCGAGAAGCAGGCGGCCAAGGCGCGCCAGACGCAGCGCATGATCGAGCGGCTCGACGCCGTCGAGGAGCCCCGCAAGGAGTGGGAGCTGCACATGGAGATCGCGTCGGCGCCGCGCTCCGGCAGCGTCGTCGCCACCCTCCGCGACGCCGAGGTGCACCGCGGCGACTTCACGCTCGGGCCCGTGTCGCTGCAGATCGACTGGGCGGACCGGGTGGCGATCACCGGCGCGAACGGCTCGGGCAAGTCGACCCTGCTCGGGACCCTGCTGACCCGCATCCCCACCGACGCGGGCCACGCGGCCCTCGGCTCAGGGGTGCTCGTCGGCGAGGTGGACCAGGCCCGCGCGCTGTTCCACGGCCCGGAGTCGCTCCTTGACGCGTTCTGCGCGGCCGTACCCGACACCGAACCCGCCGAAGTGCGCACGCTGCTCGCCAAGTTCGGCCTGAAGGCGGCACACGTCCTGCGCCCGGCCGCCACGCTCTCCCCGGGGGAACGCACCCGCGCGGGCCTCGCGCTGCTCCAGGGCAGGGGCGTCAACCTCCTGGTGCTCGACGAGCCCACGAACCACCTCGATCTGCCCGCGATCGAGCAGCTGGAGTCGGCCCTCGACGCGTACGAGGGCACACTGCTCCTGGTGACGCACGACCGCAGAATGCTGGACGCCGTACGGGTCACGCGCCGTCTGGAGGTGACGGAGGGCAAGGTGACCGAGCTGTCACCCTGACCTCCGCCGACTCTCCCCGGATCAGCGCGGCAAGGGGCCCTAGGGCTTCAGCAACCCGGCCCGGCGCAGCGCGTCCGCCATCGCGTCATTGGCCGGGGGCGGCCCCTGCCGCTCCTTGCGCTGACCCTGGCCGCCGCCCTGCCGCTGGCCCTGCCCCTGGCCTTGTCGCTGGGGGCGCTGGCCGCCCTGCTGCCGCTGCTGCGGGGGACGCCCGCCCCGCTTGGGCTGCTCGCCGTCCGCCGGGCTCGCCTCGTCGTCCAGGCGCAGCGTCAGCGAGATCCGCTTGCGCGGAATGTCGACGTCCATCACCTTCACCTTGACGATGTCGCCCGGCTTCACCACGTCCCGCGGGTCCTTGACGAACGTCTTGGACATCGCGGAGACATGCACGAGCCCGTCCTGGTGGACGCCGATGTCCACGAAGGCGCCGAACGCCGCCACGTTCGTGACGACGCCTTCCAGGACCATCCCGGACGCCAGGTCGGAGAGCTTCTCGACGCCGTCCTTGAAGGTCGCCGTCTTGAACGCGGGACGCGGGTCGCGTCCGGGCTTCTCCAGCTCCTTGAGGATGTCGCTCACGGTGGGCAGACCGAAGGACTCGTCCACGAACTCGTCGGCCCGCAGCGAGCGCAGCGTCGCCGTGTCGCCGATGAGCGAGGCGACCTCGCCGCCCGTCTTCTTCGCCATCTTGCGGACCACGGGATACGCCTCGGGGTGCACGCTGGACGCGTCGAGCGGGTCGTCGCCGCCCCGGATGCGCAGGAAGCCCGCGCACTGTTCGTACGCCTTGGGGCCCAGGCGTGCCACGTCCTTGAGGCCCTTGCGGGAGGAGAAGGGGCCGTTCGTGTCGCGGTGCGACACGATGTTCTCGGCGAGGCCCGCGCCGATGCCGGAGACCCGGGAGAGCAGTGGGGCGGACGCCGTGTTCACGTCGACGCCGACGCCGTTCACACAGTCCTCGACGACCGCGTCGAGCGAGCGCGACAGCTTCATCTCGGAGAGGTCGTGCTGGTACTGGCCGACGCCGATGGACTTCGGGTCGATCTTCACCAGCTCGGCGAGCGGGTCCTGGAGGCGGCGTGCGATGGACACGGCGCCGCGCAGCGACACGTCCATGTCGGGCAGCTCCTGCGAGGCGAAGGCCGACGCGGAGTACACCGAGGCGCCCGCTTCGGAGACCATCACCTTCGTGAGGTTCAACTCCGGGTGCTTCGTGATGAGTTCACCGGCGAGCTTGTCCGTCTCGCGGGACGCCGTGCCGTTCCCGATCGCGATCAGGTCGACCGCGTGCTCCTTGGCGAGCTTCGCGAGGGTGGCCAGGGACTGGTCCCACTTGTTCGCGGGGACGTGCGGGTTGATGACGTCCGTCGCCACGACCTTGCCGGTCGCGTCGACCACGGCGACCTTCACGCCCGTACGGAAACCGGGGTCGAGCCCCAGCGTCGCGCGCGTGCCCGCCGGTGCGGCCAGGAGGAGGTCGCGCAGGTTCGACGCGAAGACACGCACGGCCTCGTCCTCCGCGGTCGTGCGCAGCCGAAGGCGAAGGTCGATGCCCAGGTGCACCAGGATGCGGGTGCGCCAGGACCAACGCACGGTGTCCTGAAGCCACTTGTCCCCGGGGCGCCCCCGGTCGACCACCCCGAAGCGGTGGGCGACCATCCCCTCGTACGAGGACGGTCCCTCCGTGGCCTCCTCCGGTTCCAGGACGAGGTCGAGGACGTCCTCCTTCTCGCCGCGCAGCATCGCGAGGATGCGGTGCGACGGCAGCTCCTTGAAGGGCTCGGCGAAGTCGAAGTAGTCGGCGAACTTGGCGCCCGCCTCCTCCTTGCCGTCGCGGACCTTCGCGGCGAGACGGCCGCGCACCCACATGCGCTCGCGCAGCTCGCCGATGAGGTCGGCGTCCTCGGAGAACCGCTCGGCGAGGATCGCGCGGGCGCCGTCGAGCGCGGCCTGCGGGTCGGCCACGCCCTTGTCGGCGTCCACGAAGGCCGCCGCCGCGGCGAGCGGCTCCACCGACGGATCGCCGAGCAGGCCGTCGGCCAGCGGTTCCAGTCCGGCCTCACGGGCGATCTGCGCCTTCGTGCGGCGCTTCGGCTTGAACGGCAGGTAGATGTCCTCGAGCCGCGCCTTGGTGTCGGCGGCGCGGATCTGCGCCTCAAGATCGTCGGTGAGCTTGCCCTGCTCGCGCACCGATTCGAGGATCGCCGCGCGCCGGTCCTCGAGCTCCCGCAGATAGCGCAGCCGCTCCTCGAGCGTGCGCAGCTGCGCGTCGTCGAGCATCTCGGTCGCTTCCTTGCGGTAGCGAGCGATGAAGGGCACCGTCGAGCCGCCGTCGAGCAGGTCGACGGCGGCCTTCACCTGCCGCTCCCGTACGCCGAGTTCTTCGGCGATCCTGCCTTCGATCGATGCTGGAGTGGACGTCTGCAGAGGTGCCACGTTTCCCGCCTTCTCACTGGGGTTGCCGGGCAATTGTGGCAGGTGGCACCGACAGCGGGGGGATCACACCCGGCGTGCCCGCCCCGACGGGCGCTCTGTCTACGCCTTGCCGAGCAGGTCCGCGGGGAACGCCCCCGCCTCCAGCGCCGCGCCCGCGAACACCGTGCCGAGGTCGGTGAGGCGCTCGACGCCCGCCTCGCCCAGGTGTTCGTACGGCGCCCGGTCGAGGCGGTCCGTGGCCTCCTCGATCTCCTGGCGCAGCTCGACTCCGGCCTCCGTCAGCTCGGACTCCCCGTCGTGCAGTCCGCGGGCGTGGAGCCGCTGCACGGCCGCGTCCCATTCCTCCTGGTTCCAGCCGCGGGTGGAGAAGTTCCACTTCGGCGTCGTGCCCTTGCCGGTCGCCGTGTGGCTCACCAGCGCCTCGAGGCCGTCGAGTTCGGCGTTCTGCAGGACCGTGAGGTGCCCGTCGCCCCGGTGCTCGCGCAGCAGCGTCGCGGCGTGCCAGAGCGCGAGATGCGGCTGCTCGGGGACGGGCAGGTCCGCGTGGGCGGAGTACAGCGGCCGTGCGGAACGGGAGCAGGCCTCGGTGGCGCGCAGCGCGAGCTCGGCCGCCTCCGCCATCTCCGGGGACGTGAGCGCTTCCTCGCCCAGGAGGCGGCGCAGGGTCGCGTCGACGGTGCGCGCGCGTGCCGCGAGGACGTCCTCGGGGGACGCGGTGCGCCAGATGCCGGGCACGTGCCGGGCGACGAGTTCGTGCTTGTAGTTGTAGAACGCCGCGGTGACCACTCCGGCGCCGACCGGTCCCATCGCCGCCGTGCGCACGGCGAAATTGACGGCCTTGGGGTGGGTGATCCCGATGCCGGCGAGCTCGCGCGCCGCGTCGGGCGAGAAGTAGTGCGTCGAGTGCAGCGAATTGAGCACGTTGTGACATCGACGTCCCGCGCGGGGGTGCAGTGCGGCGGCCGGGGAGGGGGGCGTGAGTGAAGTCATGGATGCACGTTACCGACTGGTTGGTATGAGGTGAAGTCCGGGGCGCACGCGCAGCCGGGCCCCGCGGCGTCACATGCGCGGACGGCGCGGAAGCGAAGCCTGATGGCCGGAAAAGTGGGCTATTTGTCATTGCGGCCATCGCGCGCGAGGCCAAGAATCGGGGCATGGAGCAGAGAACCGTCCTGGTCGTCCTCTTCGACGGGGTGCAGAGCCTCGATGTCACGGGACCGGTGGAGGTCTTCGCGGGCGCGGCCGTCTGCCGCGGGGGCGACGTGTCGGCGTACCGCATCCACACCGCGTCCCTGGACGGCGCTCCCGTACGTACCTCCAGCGGGCTCACGCTCGTACCGGACTCCTCCCTCGCCGACGCCCCCGCACCGCACACCCTGCTCGCCCCGGGCGGCCTCGGCGGCGGCCAGGCCGATCCCCGCCTGATCGACTGGCTGCGGACGAACGCCCCGCGCGCCCGGCGCCTGGTCTCGGTCTGCACCGGCGCCGTCCTGCTCGCCGAAGCGGGCCTCCTGGACGGCCGCCGGGTGACGACCCACTGGGCGTTCTGCGCCGGCCTCGCCCGTGATCACCCCGCCGTCGAGGTCGACCCCGACCCGATCTTCGTCCGCGACGGCCACGTCGCGACGTCCGCGGGCGTGACCGCGGGCATCGACCTGGCCCTGGCTCTCGTCGAGGAGGACCTGGGCCGGGACGAGGCGCTGACGGTCGCGCGGCATCTCGTGGTCTTCCTGCGGCGCCCGGGGAACCAGGCGCAGTTCAGTGCCCAGCTCTCCGCGCAGACCGCCCGGCGCGAACCCCTGCGCGAGGTCCAGCAGTGGATCACCGAACACCCGGACGAGGACCTCTGCGTCGAGTCGCTCGCCGCCCGCGCCCGGCTCTCTCCCCGGCACTTCGCCCGCGCGTTCCAGACGGAGACGGGGATGACGCCGGGCAAGTACGTCGAGCGCGTACGCGTCGAGCACGCGCGCCGCCTCCTGGAGGAGACCTCCGACGGGGTCGAGGAGGTCTCGCGCGCCTGTGGCTACGGCACACCGGAGTCGATGCGCAGGGCCTTCGTCAAGATCCTCGGGTCGGCCCCCGCCGAGTACCGGCGACGCTTCCACGCCCCTGCCGCAGTCCTGGCCAAAACCCCTGTCGGCGCTCCCGTCGGCGGTCCTGCCGGAGAACGGAGCCCGGCTGCGGCGGCTGCGAGGCGGCCAAGGGCGCGGTCGAGGCCATGACCCTGGTCCTGGCGGGCGCGAGGAGCTGATCGCCGAGATCGCCTCCGCCGCGCACGGGGGACTGTGAGCCGCCTCAGCCGACAGCGGTGTCGTCGCTGGGAGTCCAGGTGAAACGCGGCTCGCGGCGCTCCAGGAAGGCGGTGACCCCCTCGGCGGTGTCCCCGCCGGGCTCCCCGCCCGCGCGCGCCTGTTCGCCCCAGTAGGCATCCCGGGCTGCCTGGTCAGGGCGGCCCTCGGTGAACTCCTTGGCGGCCGCCTGCGTCAGCTGCGAGCGCGCGGCGAGGATCTTGGTGAACTCCGCGACCCGCTTGTCGAGCTCGCCCGCGGGCAGCACCTCGTCCACCAGGCCGGTGCGCAGCGCACGCCCCGCGTCGATCAACTCGCCGGAGAACAGCAGGTACTTGGCGGTGGCGGGTCCCACGAGCGACACCAGGCGCCGCGTGGACGACGACGGGTAGACGACCCCCAGCTTCGCCGGAGTGATCCCGAACAGGGCGCCCTCGTCCGCGAACCGCAGATCGCAGGCCGCGGCCAGCTGGCTCCCGCCGCCCACGCAGTAGCCCCGCACCGCGGCGAGCGCCGGCTTCGGGAAGGCCGCGAGCGCCTCCTCGGCCCGTACCGCCAGATCCTGCGCCTCGCCCGGCGACTCCCTCAGCGAGGAGATGTCGGCGCCCGCGCAGAAGGTCCCGCCCTCGCCGGTCAGGACGAGCGCCCGTACGGCCGGGTCGGCGGCGAGCCCGGCGAGCAGCGGCGGCATCCGACGCCACATGTCCGCCGTCATGGCGTTGCGCTTGGCCGGATGGTCGATGACGACGGTGGCGACGCCGTGGGTGACGGTCTGCCTCAGCTGCGGCTCCATGCGCCGGATGCTATCCGCACTCCTCGAACGTACGATCAAGAAGGGGTGGCCCTGAGAACGGTCGAGAACTGTGCGCAGCGGGGGCGGCAGGACGGAGACGCTGATGGCCCGAACCAAGGGCGCCAAGGCCGCCACACCGGAGGCTCAGGGCGCCAAGCAGCTCAACCGCAGCCTCGGCCTGCTGGCCCTCCTCGGCGCGGTCCTGGCCGTGGCGGGGCTCGTGGGTCTCGTCTACACGGGATTCGCCACCCTCACCTCGATGCTCCTCTTCGGCTGGCTGCTCCTGATCGGCGGCCTCGTCGGACTGCTGCACGCGGTGCAGTCGCGCGGCACGAACTTCTTCTGGCTCGGCGTGGTCGTCGCCGCGCTGAACCTCGCGGCCGGTGTCGTGATCATCCGCAGGCCGGATGTGGCGGCGGAGGCGCTGACGATGTTCGCGGCGCTGCTGTTCCTGACCGGCGGTGTCTTCCGTCTTGTCGGCAGTCTGGTGGTGCGCGGCCCGCAGTTCGGCTGGACGCTCGTGCAGGGAGCCTTCGGCCTCCTGCTCGGCATCCTGGTGCTCGCCAACTGGCCGAGCAGCAGCCAGTACGTGATCGGCTGCTTCTTCTCGCTCGCGCTGCTCTTCGACGGCCTCGGCCTGCTCGCCACGGGGCTCGGCGGGCGCCGGATCGTGAGCATGGTCGCCGAGGCACCGGATTCCGGACGGAACCCAGAACCCGTACAACCCGAAGAAAGCTTGAAAGCGAAACCTGGGGAACAGGAGCAGCCACATAACTGACTCAGTTGGCCGCCAGTGATCAAATGCCGTCGATAGTCGCTGACTTCTGGTCAGTTATCCGGCCCCGGCCTGTGTATTCCCAACACTCGATGTGTGGTGACAATCGAGCGCAAGGGCGGCGACCGGACGATGGACGACGACGGGAGGGGGCCCGGCCCACTCCCTCCGGAGACCGGAAAGGTGCCGTACGAAGGCGTGTGGCGGTTCACGGCCGCCGCCGTCGACGCCTCCGTGCCCCAGGCGCGGCACGCGGTACGTGACCTGCTCGCACGGCAGGGCGTGCCCGCGTCGGACGACCTCGTGCAGGGACTGCTCCTGATCGTCTCCGAACTGGTCACCAACGCGGTGCGGCACGCGGCCGTGCTCTCGCCGATGCTCGCGGTGGAGGTGGCGGTGGGCGCCGAGTGGGTGCGGGTCTCCGTGGAGGACGACCACCCCTACCGCCCGACCGCCCTGGTGGCCGATCACGGCCAGACCGGCGGCCGCGGTCTTCTCCTCGTCCGCGAGATCACGCAGGAGGCGGGCGGTGCCTGCGACGTCGATCACACCGCGAGCGGGGGCAAGGTCATCTGGGCCGCCCTGCCCCTGAAACCCAACGGCTCCGCACCGACCGGGAGTTGACTCACCAACCGGCGGAAGGCCCCGTCAGCTCCCGGATCGCGGGCCGCGCCGCGTCAAGGACGGTCATGAACCACGCGGAGAACGACCCCTCCGCATGCCGCAGCGCCAGCTCGTCGGCCGTCACGAAGGCGGTCTCGCCGACCTCGGACGGCTCGGGCCGCAGCGGCGACTGGACCATCCCCACGAAGAGATGGTTGAACTCCTGCTCCACCAGGCCGGAGTCGGGGTCCGGGTGGTTGTAGCGCACGGTGCCGGCCTCCGCGAGCAGCGAGGGCGAGACACCCAGCTCCTCGTACGTCCGGCGGGCGGCGGCCGCGAACGGCGCCTCGCCGGGGTACGGGTGGCCGCAGCAGGTGTTCGACCAGACGCCGGGGGAGTGGTACTTGCCCAGGGCGCGCTGCTGCAGCAGGAGCCGCCCCTGTTCGTCGAAGAGGAAAACAGAGAACGCCCGGTGCAATTGCCCGGGCGCCTGATGCGCGGAGAGTTTCTCCGCTGTGCCGATCGTCCTGCCGTCCTCGTCCACGAGTTCCAGCAAGATCGCTTCTCCGGTGCCGTTCGACGAGTTGTTCGCCGCGGTGGCAGGTGTGGTCGGCATACGCATCCTTCGCTTCGGTCTTCGAACCTCAAGTCTGCCGTACGCGAGGGGCCCTCCCGGCAAGGAACCACCGGAGACCACCCTCAAGGGGTCAGTGGCAGAGCATCGCCTCGTGCTCCGCGTGGCCGACCGGTTCCAGTTGGAAGGTGCAGTGCTCGACGTCGAAGTGGTCGCCCAGGCATCCCTGCAGTTCGTGCAGCATCTTCTCGTTGCCGATCGCGTTCAGCGTCTCGGAGCTGACGACCACATGTGCGGAGAGGACCGGCATCCCCGAGGTGATGGTCCAGGCGTGCAGGTCGTGGACGTCCTCGACGCCCGGCAGATCCAGTATGTGCGAGCGGACCTCTGCCATGTCGACGCCCTTGGGAGCGGATTCCAGGAGCACGTTCAGGGTCTCCCGCAGCAGCTTCACCGTACGCGGGACGATCATGAGGCCGATGACGAGCGAGGCGATCGGGTCCGCCGCCTGCCAGCCGGTGGTCAGGATCAGGACCGCGGCGACGATCACCGCCAAGGAGCCGAGCGCGTCGGCCATGACCTCCAGGAAGGCGCCGCGCACGTTCAGGCTGTCCTTCTGGCCGCGCATCAGGAGCGAGAGCGAGATCATGTTCGCCACCAGGCCGACGACGCCGAAGACGATGGTCAGTCCGCCCTCGGTCTCGGCGGGCGTGATGAACCGCTGGATCGCCTCGTACAGGACGTAGCCGCCGACGCCGAGCAGCAGCAGACAGTTGGCGAGCGCGGCGAGGATCTCGGCGCGGGCGTAGCCGAAGGTGCGGTTCTGGGTCGCCGGGCGGTTCGCGAACTGGATCGCGAGCAGCGCCATGCCCAGGCCGAGCGCGTCCGTCGCCATATGCGTCGCGTCCGCGATGAGCGCGAGCGAATCCGCCATGACGCCGCCGACGATCTCGACCACCATGACGGTGATCGTGATCGAGAGCGCGATACGAAGCCGCCCTCGGTACGCCGCTGTAGCGGTCCCCCCGTGCGTGTGTCCGTGGTCGTGCCCAGCCCCCATGGCGGCCGCCTCCGTGTGCTCGGTGTCGGTCTGCTGTTCCCCGGTCGCGCGTCTGTCGCGATCACAGTGAACTACGGGTGGGGGGTACCCGGCAACACGGCACTGAACACCGTTGTCATATGCTCTGACCTGCGGAAATGACCGCAGGTCAGAGCGCTGGCGCCGCTAGCCCCTGCGCGCCTGCGGGTGGTGGAGGCACCAGCCCGCCCACGCGGATTCGACCATCTCGCGTACACCGCGCCGCGCCTTGAAGCCCAGTTCCTCGGCGGCCAGGCTCGCGTCGGCGACGGCGCGCGGTGCGTCGCCCTCGCGGCCCGGCTCGACGAGCGCCGGGCGCCTGTCGCCGGAGATCTCACCGATGAGAGTGACGAGTTCGCGTACGGAAACACCCTCGCCCCGGCCGATGTTCACCGTCAGGTCACCCTCGGGGTGCGCCTCGACGCGGCGGGCCGCCGCGAGGTGGGCGTCGGCGAGGTCCGCGACGTGGATGTAGTCGCGCACGCACGTGCCGTCCGGCGTCGGATGGCCGTCGCCGAAGATCCGCGGCGCCTCGTCGCGGGTGAGCCGGTCGAAGACCATCGGGATCACGTTGTAGACCCCGGTGTCCGCGAGCTCGGGGGCCGCGGCGCCCGCCACGTTGAAGTAGCGCAAGCACACGGTCGCCATGCCGTGCGCCCGCCCCGCGGCCCGTACCAGCCACTCCCCGGCGAGCTTCGTCTCGCCGTAGGGGTTGATCGGGACGCAGGGGGTGGACTCCGACACCAGGTCCACGTCGGGCGGGTTGCCGTACACCGCGGCCGACGAGGAGAAGACGAACCGCTTGATCCCGGCCTCGGCCACCGCTTCGAGGAGCGTCACCAGGCCGCCCAGGTTCTCCCGGTAGTAGCGCAGCGGCTGCTCCACGGACTCGCCGACCTGCTTGCGGGCCGCGAGATGCACGACACCCGTCACACCGTGCTCGGCGAAGACCCGCCGCAGCAGCTCACCGTCGAGCGAAGAGCCCCTAATGAGAGGGATGTCCGCGGGCAGCCGCTCGGGCACCCCCGCCGAGACGTCGTCGAGAACGATGACCCGCTCCCCGGCGCCCGCCATCGCCCGCGCCACATGCGCCCCGATATATCCCGCTCCACCTGTGATCATCCATGTCATGGGCGTCGACTTTATGTCGTTTGTGCCGGTCGCATGAAGCGCGGTTTGTGGCTGCCGCCTCCGATCGACCATGATGATCGAGTTGGTGGCGGCCCTCGCAGGCCGCGCTTATCGGGCCGTGAACGGGCGGTGAACGCCCGCTTCCCATCATCCGATAGCCTCTGCCGACGTGCCGCCCGGCCGCTGCAGGCCAGGGGCGCCCCCCATCACGCACGTGCCCGGCGCGAGCCGCGCCGGGAATCAAGGAGTGAGTTCGTCTGTCGACCGCCATCCTGACCGGTCAGCCGGTCCCCGGGTCGCCGCTCGAAGGCGATCTGCGGTCCCTGGGGTTTGACGTCCGGGTCGCGTCCGACGCGGCGGACACCGAGACGCTGCTCGCCGCCGTCCCGGCCGGAGAGCGTGTCGCGGTCGTGGACGCGCGCTTCGTGGGCCACGTCCACGCGCTCCGCCTGGGCCTGACCGACCCGCGCTTCGCCGCATCCGCCGTCCCCGGCGCCGTCTGCGCGCAGCCCGAGGCACGGGCCGACCTCGACCACGCGCTGCGCGCCACCACCGGCTCCGGCAACGGCGGCGGCTCCGCGCTCACGGTCGAGGCGATCGCCGACCACGTCGCCGAGGCGATCGAGGCCTCAGGCCGCGCACTCAACCGCCCCGACCTCGGCACCCTCGTCGCCACTGTGCCCAGCGACCCGCAGGCCCGCAACGAGGCACGCCAGGCCGTCGCCGCCGTGGACGACGAAGCCGTACGCCTGCGCACCGCCGTCAAGTCGCGGGACGGCTTCTTCACGACGTACTGCATCTCCCCTTACTCCCGCTACATCGCCCGCTGGTGCGCGCGCCGCGGCCTCACCCCGAACCAGGTCACCACCGCGTCGCTGCTCGTCGCCCTGATCGCGGCGGGTTCCGCGGCCACCGGCACCCGCGCCGGCTTCATCGCGGCGGGCCTCCTTCTGCTCTTCTCCTTCGTCCTGGACTGCACGGACGGGCAGCTCGCCCGCTACTCCCTGCAGTACTCGACCCTCGGCGCCTGGCTCGACGCGACCTTCGACCGCGCCAAGGAGTACGCCTACTACGCGGGCCTCGCCCTCGGCGCGGCCAACGCCACGGGCGACGACGTATGGGCGCTCGCGCTCGGCGCGATGGTCCTGCAGACCTGCCGGCACGTCGTGGACTTCTCCTTCAACGAGGCGAACCACGACGCGACCGCCAACACCAGCCCCACCGCGGCCCTCTCCGACAAGCTCGACAGCGTCGGCTGGACCGTCTGGCTGCGCCGGATGATCGTCCTCCCGATCGGTGAGCGCTGGGCGCTGATCGCCGTGCTCACCGCGGTCACCACACCCCGCATCACCCTGATCGTGCTGCTCATCGGCTGCGGTCTCGCTGCCTGCTACACCACGGCGGGGCGCGTCCTGCGCTCGCTGACCCGCAGGGCGACCCGCACCGACCGCGCCGCGCAGGCACTCGCGGACCTCTCCGACAGCGGGCCGCTCGCGTCCGCCTTCGCGGCGCTCGGGCGCGGCCGCCTGCCCCTGCCCGCCCCGGTCATCGCCTTCGTCGGCGGCGCCGTGGTCGTCTGCGTGGCGGGTCTCACGTCGTACGGCAGCCCCTGGGTGGTCGTCGCCGCGGTCATCTACGTCATCACTTCGGGTCTCGCCGTCGCCCGCCCCCTCAAGGGCACCCTCGACTGGCTGGTCCCGCCGTTCTTCCGCGCGGCCGAGTACGGCACGATCCTGCTGCTCGCCGCCAAGGCGGACGTGAACGGCGCCTTGCCCGCGGCTTTCGGACTGGTGTCCGCCGTCGCCTACCATCACTACGACACGGTGTACCGCATCCGCGGCGACGCCGGCGCCCCTCCGCACTGGCTGGTGCGGGCGATCGTCGGACACGAAGGCAGGACCCTTGTGGTCGCTGTCGCCGCCGCTCTGCTCACCGGCACAGATTTCACCGTCGCGCTCACGGCACTCGCCGTGGCCGTGGCACTCGTGGTGCTCGTCGAGAGCATCCGCTACTGGGTGACCGCTCACAAGCGCGGCGCACCCGCCGTACACGATGAAGGAGAACCCGCATGATCGGCCTTGTGCTGGCGGCCGGCGCCGGACGGCGTCTTCGCCCCTACACCGACACGCTTCCCAAGGCCCTGGTGCCGGTCGACGGTGACACCACCATCCTCGATCTGACCCTCGGCAACTTCGCGGAGATCGGTCTCACCGAGGTGGCGATCATCGTCGGCTACCGCAAGGAAGCCGTCTACGACCGCAAGGCGGCGCTCGAGGAGAAGTACGGCCTCAAGCTCACGCTGATCGACAACGACAAGGCCGAGGAGTGGAACAACGCCTACTCCCTCTGGTGCGGTCGTGACGCGATCAAGCACACCGTGATCCTCGCCAACGGCGACACCGTGCACCCGGTCTCCGTCGAGAAGACGCTGCTCGCCGCCCGCGGCGAGGGCAAGAAGATCATCCTCGCCCTCGACACGGTGAAGAACCTCGCCGACGAGGAGATGAAGGTCATCGTGGACCCCGAGAAGGGCGTCCAGAAGATCACCAAGCTGATGGACCCCGCGTCCGCCACCGGTGAGTACATCGGTGTCACGCTCATCGAGGGCGACGCCGCCGAGCAGCTGGCCGACGCCCTGAAGACCACCTTCGAGCGCGACCCCGACCTCTACTACGAGGACGGTTACCAGGAGCTCGTCAACCGCGGCTTCAAGATCGACGTGGAGCCGATCGGCGACGTCAAGTGGGTCGAGATCGACAACCACGACGACCTCGCCAAGGGCCGGGAGATCGCGTGCCAGTACTGACGAGGCTCATCCCCTCGCCGGTCGTCGTGGACATCCGGGCAGGGGCGCTCAACGACCTGGCCGGAGTCCTCGCGGACCAGCGGATCTGCTCGTCAAGCGGCAAGCTCGCCATTGCCATCAGCGGCGGCTCCGGCGCGGTCCTGCGTCAGCGGCTCGAAGCGTCGCTGCCCACCGCCGAGTGGTTCGAGGTGGGCGGCGGCACGCTCGACGACGCCATCAAGCTCGCCGACGCCATCAAGAAGGGCCGCTACGACGCGGTCGTCGGCCTCGGCGGCGGCAAGATCATCGACTGCGCCAAGTTCGCCGCCGCGCGGGTCGGCGCGCCGCTGGTCGCCGTCGCGACGAACCTGTCGCACGACGGCCTCTGCTCGCCGGTCGCCACGCTCGACAACGACGCGGGCCGCGGCTCGTACGGAGTCCCGAACCCCATCGCGGTCGTCATCGACCTCGATGTGATCCGCGAGGCTCCCGTACGTTTCGTGCGCTCCGGCATCGGCGACGCCGTGTCCAACATCTCCGCGATCGCGGACTGGGAGCTCGCCGCACGCGAGCGCGGCGAGGACATCGACGGCCTCGCGGCCGCGATGGCGCGCCAGGCGGGCGAGGCCGTCCTGCGGCACCCCGGTGGCGTCGGCGACGACGCCTTCCTGCAGGTCCTCGCCGAGGGTCTGGTCCTCACCGGCATCGCGATGTCCGTGTCGGGCGACTCCCGCCCGGCGTCCGGCGCCTGCCACGAGATCAACCACGCCTTCGATCTCCTCTTCCCCAAGCGCGCGGCGAGCCACGGCGAGCAGTGCGGCCTGGGTGCGGCCTTCGCGATGTTCCTGCGCGGGGCGAAGGAGGAGTCCGCGTACATGGTGGAGGTGCTGCGCAGGCACGGCCTCCCCGTGACGCCTCAGGAGATCGGCTTCACCGTGGACGAGTTCGTCCAGGTCGTGGAGTACGCCCCGCAGACGCGCCCCGGGCGCTACACGATCCTCGAGCACCTCAATCTGAATTCCGACCAGATCAAGGACGCATACGCCGACTATGCCAAGGCCATCGGTAGCTGAACTCCGCCCCGTCGTTCACCCCGCAGGGGTGAAGGACCGGCGCAGCGGTGAGCACTGGGCGGGACGCCTGTACATGCGAGAGATCTCGCTGCGCTGCGACCGCTACCTGGTGAACACCAGGATCACGCCCAACCAGCTCACGTACCTGATGACCGTGGCCGGCGCCCTCGCCGCCCCGGCCCTCCTGGTACCGGGGATCACGGGCGCCGTGCTCGGCGTGCTCATGGTCCAGCTGTATCTCCTGCTCGACTGCGTCGACGGCGAGATCGCCCGCTGGCGCAAGCAGTACTCGATGGCCGGGGTCTACCTCGACCGGGTCGCCGCCTACCTGTGCGACGCCGCGGTCCTGGTCGGCTTCGGGCTTCGCGCCGCCGACCTGTGGGGCTCGGGCCGGATCGACTGGCTGTGGGCCTTCCTCGGCACGCTCGCCGCGCTCGGCGCCATCCTGATCAAGGCGGAGACCGACCTCGTCGGTGTCGCCCGGCACCAGCAGGGCCTCGCGCCGGTCAAGGAGTCGGCCTCCGAGCCGCGCTCGTCCGGCATGGCCCTGGCCCGCAAGGCCGCCGGAGCCCTCAAGTTCCACCGGCTCGTGCTCGGCATCGAGGCGTCCCTGCTCATCCTGGTCCTCGCGATCGTGGACCAGGCGCGGGGCGACCTGTTCTTCTCGCGGCTCGGTGTCGCCGTACTGGCCGGTATCGCGCTGCTCCAGACGCTCCTGCACCTCGTGTCCATCCTCGCCTCCAGCAGGCTCAAGTGAGTGCGGCGGGGAGCCGGCCCCTGAAGGTCGGCGCGGTCATCATCACCATGGGCAACAGGCCGCAGGAGCTGCGCGCCCTGCTCGACTCGGTCGCCAAGCAGGACGGCGACCCGGTCGAGGTGGTGGTCGTCGGCAACGGCGCCCCCGTGCCCGACGTCCCCGAAGGCGTACGCACCGTCGAACTGCCCGAGAACCTCGGCATCCCCGGCGGCCGCAACGTCGGCATCGAGGCGTTCGGCCCCGGCGGCACCGACGTCGACGTCCTCCTCTTCCTCGACGACGACGGCCTCCTGGCGAACACGGACACGGCCCAGCTGTGCCGCGAGGCCTTCACCGCCGACCCGAAGCTCGGCATCATCAGCTTCCGCATCGCCGACCCGGAGACCGGGGAGACCCAGCGCCGTCACGTCCCGCGGCTGCGCGCGGCAGACCCGATGCGCTCCTCGCGCGTCACGACCTTCCTCGGCGGCGCCAACGCCGTCCGTACGCAGGTCATGGCCGAGGTCGGCGGTCTGCCCGACGAGTTCTTCTACGCCCATGAGGAGACCGACCTCGCCTGGCGTGCGCTGAACGCGGGCTGGATGATCGACTACCGCGCCGACATGGTGCTCTTCCACCCGACGACCGCCCCGTCCCGGCACGCGGTCTACCACCGGATGGTCGCCCGCAACCGCGTCTGGCTCGCCCGCCGTAATCTGCCCGCGCTCCTCGTCCCGGTCTACCTCGGTGTGTGGATGCTCCTGACCCTGGCCAGGCGGCCTTCGGGCCCCGCGCTCAAGGCGTGGTTCGGCGGGTTCAAGGAGGGCTGGACCACGCCCTGCGGACCTCGCAAGCCGATGAGGTGGCGTACGGTGTGGCGCCTGACCCGACTGGGCCGACCTCCTGTCATCTGAGAAGCTCGGGTCTGAGAACATCTGGGCCATACTCCGGTCCCTGGCCCATGCCTACGCCCGACCGGCTGCGCATCTGAAGACGAAAGTTTCCACTCGTGAGTGAGACAACGCATGACGGCGGAGTCGCGGTGACAGCATCCCCGTCGACACCGCCGCCCGATGACGGGCTCTCCCGGGCCGATCTCGCCGCCAAGTACGGTCTGACCGTCAGCGGCGCACGGCCCGGACTTTTCGAGTACGTCCACCAGCTCTGGGGACGGCGCCACTTCATCCTCGCCTTCTCGCAGGCGAAGCTGACCGCCCAGTACAGCCAGGCCAAGCTCGGCCAGCTGTGGCAGGTGGCGACGCCGCTCCTGAACGCCGCGGTCTACTTCTTCATCTTCGGACTGCTGCTCGGCGCGAGGAAGGGCATCGACCACGACATCTACGTGCCGTTCCTGGTCACGGGTGTCTTCGTCTTCACCTTCACGCAGAGCTCCGTCATGGCGGGCGTGCGGGCGATCTCCGGGAACCTCGGCCTGGTCAGGGCGCTGCACTTCCCGCGCGCCTCGCTGCCGATCTCCTTCTCGCTCCAGCAGCTCCAGCAGCTGCTGTTCTCGATGATCGTGCTCGTGCTGATCATGCTGGGCTTCGGGATCTTCCCGACCTGGTCCTGGCTCCTGGTGGTCCCGGCGCTCGCCCTGCAGTTCGTCTTCAACACCGGGCTCGCCCTGATCTTCGCGAGGATGGGCAGCAAGACGCCCGACCTCGCCCAGCTCATGCCGTTCGTGATGCGTACGTGGATGTACGCGTCGGGCGTCATGTTCAGCATCCCCGCGATGCTCGCCGACAAGGAGAGCGTGCCGAGCTGGGTCGGGGAGGTTCTCCAGTGGAACCCCGCAGCCGTCTACATGGACCTGATCCGCTTCGCGATGATCGACGACTACGGCAGCTCGTACCTGCCCGACCACGTGTGGTTCATCGCCGTCGGCTGGGCCATCGTGTTCGGCGCGGTCGGCTTCGTGTACTTCTGGAAGGCTGAGGAGCGGTACGGCCGTGGCTGATGAGAACACCGTCGACAAGGTCGACAGGACGCACATCCCCACCGTCATCGCCGACGAGCTGCACATCGTCTACCGCGTGAACGGCGCGAAGACGGGCAAGGGCAGCGCCACCTCCGCGCTGAGCCGCATGTTCAAGCGCGGCGAGGAGCGGGGCGTACGCAAGGTGCACGCCGTGCGCGGCGTCAGCTTCACCTCCTACCGCGGCGAGGCCATCGGCCTGATCGGCTCGAACGGCTCCGGCAAGTCGACCCTGCTCCGCGCCATCGCGGGCCTGCTCCCCGCCGAGCAGGGCAAGGTCTACACCGACGGCCAGCCCTCGCTGCTCGGCGTCAACGCGGCCCTGATGAACGACCTGACGGGCGAGCGCAACGTCATACTCGGCGGACTCGCCATGGGTATGACGCGCGAGCAGATCAGGGAGCGCTACCAGGACATCGTCGACTTCTCGGGCATCAACGAGAAGGGCGACTTCATCACCCTGCCGATGCGCACCTACTCGTCCGGCATGGCGGCCCGCCTGCGCTTCTCCATCGCGGCCGCCAAGGACCACGACGTACTGATGATCGACGAGGCGCTCGCCACCGGCGACCGGAAGTTCCAGAAGCGCTCCGAGGCCCGTATCCGCGAGCTCCGCAAGGAGGCCGGCACGGTCTTCCTCGTCAGTCACAACAACAAGTCCATCCGTGACACCTGTGACCGCGTGCTCTGGCTCGAACGCGGTGAGCTGCGCATGGACGGGCCGACCGACGAGGTCATAAAGGAATACGAGAAGTTCACGGGTAAATAGCCCGCCGCGTACGCCCGAATGCGTGAGGGCCCCACCGGAGTCAACCCGGTGGGGCCCTCGTGCGTCCTGAGTCTTCGACCGCCCCGGCAGCTCTCTCAAGTCCCTTGGGCCCAAGGAAGATTGACGCCAATCGGTGTGTTGTTGTGATGCGCGGAACACCCCGACGACGCAGGCTGCGTTGTACAACGTAAGCTGTAGCGGTGCTGATTCGCGGCAAGTGGGGCGATATCGCGCGACGCCCCGGCTCATGGCACGGACCGCCTCATGGTGGTTCGGGCGGCGTGTCCGAAATGGGATGTATTGGGTCGGCAGTGTAGAACGGGAGATGTGACGGCAATGGCTACGGATGATCTCCAGCTGCGCGACGCATCCGCCGTCCTCGCGAAGGCCGCGGACGAGAACTTCCCGGTGGCGCCCTTCTTCCTGCCCCGCGCCTGGCGCGACGACCTCATGGCGGTGTACGGCTACGCCCGCCTCGTCGACGACATCGGCGACGGCGACCTGGCCCCCGGCGGCGCCGACGCGCGCCACCTCGGTGTGGACCCCGATGCCGCAGAGGACCGGCTCGCTCTCCTGGACGCCTTCGAGGCCGACCTGCACCGGGTCTTCGGGCCCGGCGAGCCCCGCCACCCCCTGATGCGCGCGCTCAAGCCGACCGTGCGCCGCTGCGACCTCACCCCCGAACCCTTCCTCGGCCTGATCGCGGCCAACCGCCAGGACCAGCTCGTCGCGCGCTACGAGACGTACGACGACCTCCTTGCCTACTGCGAACTGTCCGCGAACCCCGTGGGCCGTCTCGTCCTCGGCATCACCGGCACCGCGACCCCGGAGCGGATCCGCCGCTCGGACGCGGTGTGCACCGCCCTCCAGATCGTCGAGCACCTGCAGGACGTCGCCGAGGATCTGGGGCGCGACCGTATTTACCTGCCCGCCGAGGACATGAAGCGATTTCATGTGCGGGAGCGGGACCTGGCCGCACCGACAGCAGGCGCATCGGTGCGCGCACTGGTTGCATATGAAGCAGAACGCGCCCGCTGCCTCCTGAATGAAGGAACCCCCTTGGTGGGTAGCGTCCACGGCAGGCTGAAGGTGCTGCTTGCGGGATTCGTGGCTGGGGGGAGGGCGGCGGTCCATTCGATCGCCGCTGCCGGATACGACGTACTTCCTGGACCGCCGAAGCCCACCAGGCCGCGCTTGCTGCGCGAGGTGGGAGCGGTTCTGCGAGGAGAGGGGTGAGCCGGACCGTGGAGTCAGGCCCGAACGTGTCCGCGCCGGTTCTTGCCGCATACAGCTACTGCGAGGCCGTGACCGGACAGCAAGCACGCAATTTCGCGTACGGCATCAGGCTGCTCCCGATGCCCGAGCGCCGCGCGATGTCGGCGCTCTACGCCCTCTCGCGGCGCGTGGACGACATCGGTGACGGCGCACTCGAGCCGGACGTCAAGGCCGACCGCCTCGAAGAGACCCGGGCACTGCTCGTCCGGATCCGCGAGGGCGAGGTGGACGAGGACGACACGGACCCCGTGGCGGTGGCGCTCGCGCATGCCGCGACGCGCTTTCCCATCCCGCTCGGCGGTCTCGACGAGCTGATCGACGGCGTCCTGATGGACGTCCGCGGTGAGACGTACGAGACGTGGGAGGACCTCAAGGTCTACTGCCGGTGCGTGGCCGGGGCCATCGGGCGGCTCTCCCTGGGCGTGTTCGGTACGGAGCGGGGGGCGCTCAATGTCGAGCGCGCGCCGGAGTATGCCGACACGCTCGGTCTCGCGCTCCAACTCACCAACATCCTCCGCGACGTTCGCGAGGACGCGGAGAACGGCCGCACCTATCTTCCCGCCGACGACCTCGCCAAGTTCGGCTGCTCCGCCGGGTTCTCGGGCTCACAGCCGCCCGCCGGTTCCGACTTCGCCGGTCTTGTGCACTTCGAGGTGCGCAGGGCGCGTGCCCTCTTCGCCGAGGGATACCGGCTGCTTCCCATGCTTGACCGGCGCAGCGGTGCCTGTGTCGCCGCCATGGCGGGCATCTACCGACGGCTCCTCGACCGCATCGAGCGGGAGCCGGAGGCGGTCCTGCGCGGCCGTGTCTCGCTGCCGGGACACGAAAAGGCGTATGTCGCCGTGCGCGGTCTCTCCGGTCTCGACGCACGCACCGTCTCCCGACAGAGCGTCCGGAGGCGTACCTGATGGGCATCCACGGCGAATGCGGTGAACGTAGGGCAAGACCCTGCAACCGTCTGGCAACCCTCCGTACGGCCCTGGCGTCCCAGACTGCGACAGCCGAGGGGGAGAGCGCATGAGGGACGACGACACGCGTCCGGCTGCGGAGGCCGACGGCAGTGCCGGGCGGGGGGCCGCCGTGGTGGTCGGCGGAGGTCTCGCCGGTATCACCGCGGCCCTGTCCCTCGCCGACGCGGGGCTGCGCGTGACGCTGCTCGAAGGGCGGCCGCGCCTCGGCGGGCTCGCCTTCTCCTTCAAGCGCGGTGAGCTGACCGTCGACAACGGCCAGCACGTCTATCTGCGCTGCTGCACCGCCTACCGCTGGTTCCTCGACCGCGTCGACGGCGCGGCTCTCGCGCCCCTGCAGGAACGTCTCGACGTGCCGGTGCTCGACGCCGACCGCAATCGTCTCGGACGCCTTCGGCGCACCGAACTGCCCGTGCCGCTGCACCTCGCGGCGAGCCTCGCCACGTATCCGCATCTGTCGCTCGCGGAGCGCGCCAACGTGGGGCGCGCCGCGCTCGCCCTCAAGGGACTCGACCCGACCGATCCCAAGCTCGACGGCCAGGACTTCGGCAGCTGGCTCGCCGCGCACGGTCAGTCGGCGCGCGCCGTCGAGGCCCTGTGGGACCTGGTCGGTGTGGCCACGCTGAACGCCGTCGCGGGGGACTCCTCGCTCGGTCTCGCCGCGATGGTGTTCAAGACCGGGCTGCTCTCGCAGCCGGGCGCCGCCGACATCGGCTGGGCACACGTGCCCCTCGGTGACATCCATGACACGCTCGCCCGCAAGGCGCTCGACTCCGCGGGCGTGCGAACCGAACTGAAGACACGAGTCACCTCCATCTCCCGTACGGACAACGGGGGTTGGAAGGTCGAAGTTCCCGGCGAGGAAATCGAGGCGGAGACGGTCGTCCTCGCCGTGCCGCAGCACGAGACGCACGATCTGCTCCCGGACGGCGTCCTCGACGAGCCGGACCGGCTGCTCGACATCGACACCGCCCCGATCCTCAACATCCACGTCGTCTACGACCGCAAGGTGCTCAGGCGCCCCTTCTTCGCGGCCATCGGATCACCGGTGCAGTGGGTCTTCGACCGGACCGAGGCCTCCGGGCTCGCCGAGGGCCAGTACCTTGCGCTGTCCCAGTCCGCAGCCCAGGACGAGATCGACGCTCCCGTCGCCGCGCTGCGCGAGCGCTATCTGCCGGAGCTGGAGCGCATGCTGCCCGCCGCGCACGGCGCCGGAGTACGGGACTTCTTCGTGACCCGGGAGCGCACGGCGACGTTCGCCCCGACTCCCGGCGTGGGCCGGCTGCGGCCCGGCGCTCGCACCAAGGCTCCCGGCCTGTACCTCGCCGGGGCGTGGACCGCCACCGGGTGGCCCGCGACCATGGAGAGCGCCGTGCGCAGTGGCATCAGTGCCGCCGGGGCAGCTCTCCTCGCACTCGACCGCCCCCGCGACCACCTCTTCGACGTCGAGGAGGCCGCGTGAAGCCAGCCCTTCTGGGGTCAGGTCCCCAGAAATCCAGCACCGGAACAAGAGGAGAGACTGTGCCGACTGTGCCCTCGGCCGAAACGGCTGCCGACACGGTGGACGTGACCTCACTGCTCGAGCGCGGAAGGACGCTGGCCACCCCGGTGCTGCGGTCCGCCGTGGACCGCCTCGCGCCGCCCATGGACACCGTCGCCGCCTACCACTTCGGCTGGATCGACGCCGAGGGCAACCCGTCGGACGGCGACGGCGGCAAGGCCGTGCGCCCGGCGCTCGCCCTGCTCTCCGCGGAGGCGGCGGGCGCCGCGCCGGAAGTCGGCGTACCCGGAGCTGTCGCCGTCGAACTGGTGCACAACTTCTCGTTGCTGCACGACGATCTGATGGACGGCGACGAGCAGCGCCGCCACCGCGACACGGTGTGGAAGGTGCACGGCCCGGCCCAGGCCATCCTCGTCGGCGACGCCCTCTTCGCGCTCGCCAACGAGATCCTCCTGGAGATCGGCACCGTCGAGGCGGGCCGTGCCACGCGCCGCCTGACCTCAGCGACCCGCGCCCTGATCGACGGCCAGGCGCAGGACATCTCCTACGAGCACCGCGAGCGGGTCACCGTCGAGGAGTGCCTGGAGATGGAGGGCAACAAGACCGGCGCCCTCCTCGCCTGCGCCGTCTCCATCGGCGCCGTACTCGGCGGCGCCGACGACCGCACCGCCGACACCCTGGAGAAGTACGGCTACCACCTCGGCCTCGCCTTCCAGGCCGTGGACGATCTGCTCGGCATCTGGGGCGACCCGGAGTCCACGGGGAAGCAGACCTGGAGCGACCTTCGCCAGCGCAAGAAGTCACTGCCGGTCGTCGCCGCGCTCGCCGCGGGCGGGCCCGCGTCCGAGCAGCTCGGCGAGCTGCTCGCGGCCGACGCCAAGAGCAACGACTTCGACAGCTTCTCCGAGGAGGAGTTCGCCGCGCGCGCGGCCCTGATCGAGCAGGCGGGCGGCCGCGAGTGGACCGCCGAAGAGGCCCGGCGCCAGCACACCATCGCCATCGAGGCCCTGGACACCATCGAGATGCCGGAGCGGGTACGGGCCCAGCTCGTGGCGCTCGCCGACTTCGTCGTCGTACGGAAGAGATGATCACTATCGAGCGCATATGACTCGCAGTCGCCGGCCGGCGCCCAGCGCGTCGGCCGACGGCGGACCCACAGCAGAGAAGACGACTGCACGAAGGGGAAGCCATGACAGCGACGACCGACGGAAGCACCGGAGCGGTGACGCCCCGCGCACCTTCGGCCAGCCAGCCACTCGACACGACCGCCGCGCCGCCAGGGCCACTTGACGTCGCCGCGCGCGCCATACAGCGCTCCACCGATTTCCTGCTCGCGCAGCAGGACGCCGAAGGCTGGTGGAAGGGCGACCTCGACACGAACGTGACGATGGACGCCGAAGACCTGCTGCTCCGTCAGTTCCTGGGGATCCGGGACGAGAAGACCACCCGCGCCGCCGCGCTCTTCATCCGCGGCGAGCAGCGCGAGGACGGAACCTGGGCCACCTTCTACGGCGGTCCCGGCGAACTCTCCACCACCATCGAGGCGTACGTCGCGCTGCGTCTGGCCGGCGACGCTCCGAGCGATCCGCACATGGCGAGGGCCTCCGCCTGGATCCGCGACCAGGGCGGCATCGCCGAGAGTCGCGTCTTCACCCGTATCTGGCTCGCCCTGTTCGGCTGGTGGAAATGGGACGACCTGCCCGAACTCCCGCCGGAGCTCATCTACTTCCCCAAGTGGCTGCCCCTCAACATCTACGACTTCGGGTGCTGGGCCCGGCAGACGATCGTGCCGCTCACGGTCGTCTCCGCGATGCGCCCGGTCCGGCCCGCGCCCTTCCCGCTGGAAGAGCTGCACAGCGATGCGCGCGTACCGAACCCCAGCAAGCCCCTTGCCCGCGTGGGCAGTTGGGACGGCATCTTCCAGCGGCTCGACAAGGCGCTGCACGTCTACCACAAGGTCGCCCCGCGCAAAGTGCGCAGGGCCGCGATGAACAGTGCCGCTCGCTGGATCATCGAACGGCAGGAGAACGACGGCTGCTGGGGCGGCATCCAGCCGCCCGCCGTCTACTCCGTGATCGCTCTTCACCTGCTCGGCTACGACCTGGAACACCCGGTCCTCAAGGCGGGCCTCGCCTCGCTCGACCGGTTCGCGATCTGGCGCGAGGACGGCTCCCGGATGATCGAGGCGTGCCAGTCGCCGGTCTGGGACACCTGCCTCGCGACCATCGCGCTCGCCGACGCGGGCGTGCCCGCCGACCATCCGCAGCTCGTCAAGGCGGCCGACTGGATGCTCGGCGAGGAGATCGCGCGGCCAGGCGACTGGTCCGTACGCAGACCGGGTCTCGCCCCGGGCGGCTGGGCGTTCGAGTTCCACAACGACAACTACCCCGACATCGACGACACAGCCGAGGTCATCCTGGCCCTGCGCCGCGTCGACCACCCGGACCGCCCGCGCATGGAGAACGCGATCTCCCGCGGAGTGCGCTGGAACCTGGGCATGCAGTCCAAGAACGGCGCCTGGGCCGCCTTCGACGCCGACAACACGAGTCCGTTCCCCAACCGGCTGCCGTTCTGCGACTTCGGCGAGGTCATCGACCCGCCGTCGGCCGACGTCACGGGGCACGTCGTCGAGATGCTCGCCATCGAGGGCAAGGCGCACGACCCGCGCACCCGGCGCGGCATCGAGTGGCTGCTCGCCGAACAGGAGGCGGACGGTTCCTGGTTCGGCCGCTGGGGCGTCAACTACGTGTACGGGACGGGGTCCGTGGTGCCCGCGCTCACCGCGGCGGGCCTGCCGGGCTCGCACCCCGCGCTGCGCCGCGCCGTCGACTGGCTGGAGTCGGTACAGAACGACGACGGGGGCTGGGGCGAGGACCTGCGCTCCTACCGCTACGAGGAGTGGCGGGGCCACGGGGTCTCCACCGCGTCACAGACCGCCTGGGCGCTGCTCGCGCTGCTCGCGGCGGGCGAGGAGGAGTCCAAGGCCGTGGAGCGGGGCATCGCCTGGCTCGCCGAGGCGCAGCGGGACGACGGCTCCTGGGACGAGCCGTACTTCACCGGCACCGGCTTCCCCTGGGACTTCTCCATCAACTACCACCTCTACCGGCAGGTGTTCCCGCTCACGGCCCTCGGCCGGTACGTGAACGGGGAGCCGTTCGCGGGCCTCACCGTCAAGGGGGGTTGATGGACCGGACCCCGGCCGCTCAGAGCCCCGCACCGCTCCTGATCGCCTGCGCCCTGGGCATCGAGCACCTCGCCCTGCGCACGGGCGACCGCGGGGGCGCGCGGCGCGGGCGGGTCACCGTGCTCCGTACGGGCATGGGCCCCAAGAACGCCGAGCGCGCCGTCACCGGAGCCCTCGGCAAGGAATCGCTGCGCCACGCCGCCGTCGTGGCCACCGGTTTCTGCGCCGGGCTCGCTCCCGGCATGCACCCCGGCGATCTGGTCGTCGCCGACCAGACCCGCGACGCACACGGCCACACGCCCTGCGTCGGTACGGAACTGCTGGTCAAGGAGCTGGTGCGGGCCGTGCCCGGGCGCACCGTGCACACCGGCCCGCTGACCGGCTCCGACCACGTCGTCCGCGGACACGAACGCTCCGCCCTGCTCGCCACGGGCGCGATCGCGGTGGACATGGAGTCCGCCGCGACGCTGCACAGCGCGCTGCGGGCGGGAGCCCGGCCGGTTGCCGCCGTCCGGGTGGTCGTGGACGCCCCACAGCACGAACTCGTCCGCATCGGCACGGTACGCGGTGGAATATCGGCTTTCCGCGTCCTTCGTGCCGTGCTTCCCGCATTTTTCGAATGGCACCGTTCTTCTTTGCTCCCTCGGAGGTGAGCCAGATGGCCATGCCGCTGCGCCAGACCGTCAAGGTCGCGACGTATCTCTTTGAACAGAAGCTCCGCAAGCGTGACAAGTTTCCGCTGATCGTCGAGTTGGAACCGCTCTTCGCGTGCAACCTCGCGTGCGAGGGATGCGGAAAGATCCAGCACCCGGCCGGAGTGCTCAAGCAGCGCATGCCGGTGGCCCAGGCCGTGGGCGCCGTGCTCGAATCCGGTGCGCCGATGGTGTCCATCGCCGGTGGCGAACCACTGATGCACCCTCACATGGACGAGATCGTGCGGCAGTTGGTGGCGAAGAAGAAGTACGTCTTCCTCTGCACCAACGCCATGCTGCTGCGCAAGAAGCTGGAGAAGTTCACCCCTTCCCCGTACTTCGCGTTCGCCGTGCACATCGACGGAATGCGGGAGCGGCACGACGAATCCGTCGCGAAGGAGGGCGTGTTCGACGAGGCGGTGGAGGCCATCAAGGCAGCCAAGAAGGCCGGTTTCCGGGTGACCACCAACTCCACCTTCTTCAGCAACGACACACCGCAGAACATCATCGAGGTCCTCAACTTCCTCAACGACGAGCTGGAAGTCGACGAGATGATGCTGTCGCCCGCCTACGCCTACGAGAAGGCGCCGGACCAGGAGCACTTCCTGGGCGTCGACCAGACCCGCGAGCTCTTCAAGAAGGCCTTCGCGGGCGGCAACAGGCGGCGCTGGCGCCTGAACCACTCGCCGCTGTTCCTCGACTTCCTGGAGGGCAAGGCGGACTTCCCGTGCACCGCGTGGGCGATCCCGAACTACTCGCTCTTCGGCTGGCAGCGTCCCTGCTACCTGATGAGCGACGGGTACGTCCCCACGTACAAGGAGCTCATCGAGGAGACCGACTGGAGCAAGTACGGCCGCGGCAAGGATCCGCGGTGCGCCAACTGCATGGCGCACTGCGGCTACGAGCCGACCGCCGTCCTCGCCACCATGGGTTCCCTCAAGGAGTCCATCCGCGCCGCCCGTGAGACGGTCTCCGGAAACCGCGGGTGACGTCATGACCCCTGGAACGCCCGTCGCACTGGGCCTTCCTGAGCTGCCGGTCCGGCCGATCGCCGAGCGTCGCCTCACGCGGCGCATCGAGGTCGGGCCGGTGGCCGTGGGGGGTGGCGCACCGGTGTCGGTGCAGTCGATGACGACGACGCGTACGTCCGACATCGGGGCGACGCTGCAGCAGATCGCGGAGCTGACCGCGTCCGGCTGCCAGATCGTGCGGGTCGCCTGTCCTACGCAGGACGACGCGGACGCGCTTGCCACGATCGCGCGGAAGTCGCAGATCCCGGTGATCGCGGACATTCACTTCCAGCCGAAGTACGTCTTCGCCGCGATCGACGCCGGGTGCGCCGCGGTGCGGGTGAACCCGGGCAACATCAAGCAGTTCGACGACAAGGTCAAGGAGATCGCGCGGGCCGCGAACGACGCGGGCACGCCGATCCGGATCGGCGTCAACGCGGGTTCTCTGGACGCGCGCCTGCTCAAGAAGTACGGCAAGGCCACTCCGGAGGCGCTGGTCGAGTCGGCCCTGTGGGAGGCCTCGCTCTTCGAGGAGCACGGCTTCCGTGACATCAAGATCTCGGTCAAGCACAACGACCCGGTCGTGATGGTCAACGCCTACCGGCAGCTCGCCGCGGCCAGCGATTATCCGCTGCACCTCGGTGTGACGGAGGCCGGTCCGGCCTTCCAGGGCACGATCAAGTCGGCCGTGGCCTTCGGTGCGCTGCTCTCCGAGGGCATCGGCGACACGATCCGGGTCTCGCTCTCGGCTCCGCCGGTCGAGGAGATCAAGGTCGGTCTCCAGATCCTGGAGTCGCTGAACCTCAAGCCGCGCCGCCTGGAGATCGTCTCCTGCCCGTCCTGCGGCCGTGCCCAGGTCGACGTGTACAAGCTGGCTGAAGAGGTCACCGCGGGCCTGGACGGCATGGAGGTCCCGCTGCGCGTGGCCGTCATGGGCTGCGTCGTGAACGGGCCGGGTGAGGCTCGTGAGGCGGATCTCGGCGTCGCGTCCGGCAACGGCAAGGGGCAGATCTTCGTCAAGGGCGAGGTCATCAAGACCGTGCCCGAGTCGAAGATCGTTCAGACCCTCATCGAAGAGGCGATGAAGATCGCCGCACAGATGGAGGACGACGGCGTCACCTCAGGAGTGCCCGACGTCACCGTGAGCTGAGATCAACCAGAGAGGGGGCCCGAGCATGACCATTCTGGAAACCATCAAGGGACCGCGGGACCTGAAGGCGCTGACGGAGGCCGATCTCCACGAACTGGCGGAGGAGGTACGGGAGTTCCTGGTCCACGCGGTGGCCAGAACCGGGGGCCACCTCGGCCCCAATCTGGGGGTGGTCGAACTCTCCATCGCCCTCCACCGGGTCTTCGAGTCGCCGCTCGACCGCATCGTGTGGGACACCGGCCACCAGAGCTACGTACACAAACTCCTGACGGGCCGCCAGGACTTCTCCAAGCTGCGCGGCAAGGGAGGTCTCTCCGGCTATCCCTCGCGCGCGGAGTCCGAGCACGACATCGTCGAGAACAGCCACGCGTCGACCGCGCTCGGCTGGGCCGACGGCCTGGCCAAGGCGCGCGAGGTCCTGGGGGAGCGCGGGCACGTCGTCGCCGTCATCGGTGACGGCGCGCTGACCGGCGGCATGGCGTGGGAGGCGCTCAACAACATCGCCGCCGCGAAGAACCGGCCCCTGATCATCGTCGTCAACGACAACGAACGCTCGTACGCTCCCACTATCGGCGGCCTCGCCAACCACCTCGCCACGCTGCGCACCACCGACAGCTACGAGCAGGTGCTCGCCTGGGGCAAGGACATACTCCAGCGCACACCCGTCGTCGGGCACACGCTGTACGAGTCGCTGCACGGCGCCAAGAAGGGGTTCAAGGACGCCTTCGCGCCTCAGGGCATGTTCGAGGACCTCGGGCTCAAATACGTGGGGCCGATCGACGGGCACGACACCGGAGCCGTCGAGTCGGCACTGCGACGTGCGAAACGCTTCCACGGACCCGTCATCGTCCACTGCCTCACCGAGAAGGGCCGCGGCTACGAGCCCGCGCTCGCCGACGAGGCCGACCGTTTTCATACGGTCGGCGTGATGGACCCGCTGACCTGCGAGCCCCTCGCACCGTCCAACGGGCCCTCCTGGACCTCGGTGTTCGGCGACGAGATCGTACGTATCGGGGCCGAGCGGGAGGACGTGGTCGCGATCACCGCGGCCATGCCGGGGCCGGTCGGCCTGACCAAGTTCGCCGAGGCC
Source organism: Streptomyces sp. NPDC031274 (assembly GCF_055570235.1). Taxonomy (NCBI): domain Bacteria; kingdom Bacillati; phylum Actinomycetota; class Actinomycetes; order Kitasatosporales; family Streptomycetaceae; genus Streptomyces; species Streptomyces sp. NPDC031274. Next base: position 96,866 of record NZ_JBVIHP010000002.1, read on the forward strand.
TACCCGGATCGCGTGTGGGACGTCGGGATCGCGGAACAGCACGCCACGGTGTCGGCGGCCGGGCTCGCGACAGGGGGACTACACCCCGTCTTCGCCGTCTACGCCACGTTCCTCAACCGGGCCTTCGACCAGCTCCTGATGGACGTCGCGCTGCACGAGTGCGGAGTCACCTTCGTCCTCGACCGGGCCGGGATCACCGGCGTCGACGGAGCTTCGCACAACGGCATGTGGGACATGTCCATCCTCCAGGTCGTACCGGGGCTGCGGATCGCCGCGCCGCGCGACGCCGACCAACTGCGCACGCAGCTGCGGGAGGCGGTCGCCGTGGACGACGCGCCGACGCTCCTGCGCTTCCCCAAGGAGTCGGTCGGACCCGCGATACCCGCGGTGGACCGGATCGGCGGTATGGACGTACTGAGCCAGGACCCCGACGCGGACGTGCTGCTCGTGGCGGTCGGCGTGATGGCGCCCGTCTGCCTGCAGGCCGCCGACCTGCTGCGGGAGCGGGGGCTCGGCGTCACCGTGGTCGACCCGCGCTGGGTCAAGCCGGTCGACGCCGAACTGCCCGCCCTCGCCGCAGGACACCGTGTCGTGGCGGTCGTGGAGGACAACAGCAGGGCGGCCGGGGTCGGCGCGGCGGTCGCCCTCGCGCTCGGCGATGCCGAAGTCGACGTACCCGTAAGGCGGTTCGGCATCCCCGAGCAGTTCCTCGCGCACGCCAAGCGGGGCGAGGTGCTCGCGGACCTCGGGCTCACCCCGGTCGAGATCGCGGGGCGCATCAGCGCCACTCTGGCAGCCAAGGAGCACGGAGCATGACCAAGGAGTTCGACCTCGGCAGACTCCTCGCCGAGCGTGGCGCCGAGCGCTACGAACTGCACGCGCGGCATCTGAACCACCAACTGCCGCGCATGCTGCACACCATCGGCTTCGACAAGGTCTACGAGCGGGCCGATGGCGCGTACTTCTGGGACGCGGACGGCAACGACTACCTCGACATGCTCGCGGGCTTCGGGGTGATGGGCCTCGGCCGCCACCACCCCGTCGTACGCAAGGCGCTGCACGACGTCCTGGACGCCTCGCTCGCCGACCTGACGCGCTTCGACTGCCAGCCACTGCCCGGCCTGCTCGCCGAGCAACTGCTCTCCCACAGCCCGCACTTGGACCGGGTGTTCTTCGGCAACAGCGGCACGGAGGCCGTCGAGACGGCGCTGAAGTTCGCCCGGTACGCGACGGGCCGACCGAGGGTGCTGTACTGCGCGCACGCCTTCCACGGCCTGACGACCGGTTCGCTCTCGGTCAACGGCGAGTCCGGCTTCCGGGACGGCTTCGCGCCGCTGCTCCCCGACACGGCGGTCCCGCTCGGCGATCTGGACGCCCTGCGCAAGGAGCTGAGGAAGGGCGACGTGGCCGGGCTCATCATCGAGCCCATCCAGGGCAAGGGTGTGCACGAGACGCCGCCCGGCTATCTGCGCGCCGCCCAGGAGCTGCTTCATCAGCACAAGGCGCTGCTCATCGCCGACGAGGTGCAGACCGGGCTCGGCAGGACCGGCGAGTTCTACGCCTATCAGTACGAGGAGGGCGTCGAGCCGGACCTGGTGTGCGTCGCGAAGGCACTGTCGGGCGGCTATGTACCGGTGGGCGCGACCCTCGGCAAGGACTGGATCTTCAAGAAGGTCTTCTCGTCCATGGACCGGGTCCTCGTGCACTCGGCGAGCTTCGGGTCCAACGCGCAGGCCATGGCCGCCGGGCTCGCGGTCCTGTCCGTCATGGACGACGAGAAGATCGTCGAGAACGCGCGCGTGACCGGTGAGCTCCTGAAGTCCCGGCTCGGCGCGCTCGTCGACCGCTATGAGCTGCTGAGCGAGGTGCGCGGCCGTGGCCTGATGGTCGGCATCGAGTTCGGGCGCCCCAAGTCGCTGAAGCTGCGCAGCCGTTGGGCGATGCTCCAGGCGGCGCGCAAGGGACTCTTCGCACAGATGGTGGTCGTGCCGCTGCTGCAGAAGCACCGCATCCTCACCCAGGTCTCCGGCGACCATCTGGAGGTCATCAAGCTGATCCCGCCGCTGACCGTCGGGGAGAAGGAGGTCGACCGGTTCGTGGAGGCCTTCACCGCGGTGATGGACGAGGCGCACAGCGGGGGCGGCCTCATGTGGGACTTCGGGAAGACGCTGGTGAAGCAGGCGGTCGCCAACCGCTGAGCTGCGAGGGACGTACGGCCTTTGCCTCTGAGGCAAGAAAGTTGCCTCGGGGGCAAGATGCTGGCTCAATCGAGGTATGAGCACCGCCGAGCCCGAACCGGTCGACCCGCAGGACGCAGAGGTCCTGCCGGCCGTCGCCCCGCAACTGCGTGAGCTGCGGCGCCGTGCCGCGCTGACGCTGGAGGCCGCCGCCCGCAACGCCGGGCTCTCGCCCGCCCATCTCTCCCGCCTGGAGACCGGGCAGCGCCAGCCGTCCCTGCCCCTGCTGCTCGCACTCGCCCGCACCTACGGTACGACGGTCTCGGAGCTGCTCGGCGAGACGCCCGCCGACCGGGACGCGATCGTCCGCGTCGCGGACATGGAGCCGACACGGGCGGGCGGCTGGACCTACTGGCAGGCGGGTGCGCAGGGCCGAGGCATGCAGGCGCTGCGGGTGCACGTGCCGCACGGGGCGCAGGGCGACATCGTGCGCGTCCACCCCGGTGAGGAGTGGCTGTACGTCCTGACGGGGCGCCTGCGACTGCGGCTCGGCGACACCACGTACACGCTCGAACCCGGCGACAGCGCGCACTTCGACTCGCTGACCCCGCACCGGATCGCCGCCGCCGACCACCTCGGCACCGACCTTCTCTTCGTCCACACCCTGCTGCAGAGTCCCGCCACCGCGCTGTGCCTCGGCGGGACCTCGCACAGCCCCACCACGGGAGACCCGCGATGACGGAACCTGAAGCGCAGCAGCCCGACCGGACGGACCTCGCGGCCGTGCCCGCCAAGAAGAAGATGTCCATGGAGGAGAAGTTCCCCCGCGGGCTCTGGGTCCGGCTGATCGTCTACGTGGCCGTCGGCCACCTCTTCGCGGCCTTCATCTACCTGCTGTTCACGCTGGGCGCGCAGAACCAGTAGCCGTGGGCGCGGCTGCTCAGTCCAGGAGGTGCTCGCGCAGCCGCTCGCGGATCTCCGGAGTCACCTTGAGGCCCTCGGAGAGGTAGGTCTCCGTGTCGCCCCAGGTCTGCTCGATCGTCTCGAAGGCGGCGGCCAGGTACTCGGCGCGGGCTTCGAAGAGCGGGCTGAGGAGCTGCATGACCTCGGGGGACATGGCACTCGGGGAGTTGTCGCCGCGGCGCACCTTGTAGCGGCGGTGGGTGGCGTTCGACTCCAGGTAGTCCGCCTCGATGGCGTCGCGCTCGACGCCGACGGCGAGGAGCGTGACGGCTATCGAGAGGCCCGCGCGGTCCTTGCCCGCGGCGCAGTGCATCAGGGCGGGCACGCTGTCGGCGGCCAGCTCGCGCAGCACGCGGCTGTGCTCGGCGGTGCGGTCCCTGATGATCTCGCGGTACGTGTCGGAGAGGCGCCCCGCGGCCTGTCCGTCGGAGAGGGCCGCGCGCAGCTGGTCTATGTCCCCGTCGCGGACCATCGTCCAGAACTCGGCGCCGTGGGCCGGGTCGGTCAGCGGCAGGTTCACGTTGCGGACGCCGGGCAGCTCGACGTCCGGGCCTTCGAGCCGCTGGTCGGCCGCGTTGCGGAAGTCGTAGACCGTGTGCAGGTTCAGGGTGGAGAGGAACGCGGCGTCGGCCGCCGTGGCGTGCGCGAGGTGACCGCTGCGGAAGAGCCTGCCGTGGCGGACCCGGCGGCCGTCCGTGGTCGGAAGTCCGCCCACGTCACGGAAGTTGCGGACTCCGGTCAGCTCGGGCTCCGACAGCTCTGACGGCGGGACTTGCTGCGTCACGGGGGGCTCCTCCCATCCGGCCGCCGGCGCGGCTCGCCGGTGGGGATTGCGGCTTCGACCATACGACATGGGTTCCTGAGGCAATCACTGCTGGTCCACTGCTGGTGCCGCAGCGTTGCCGCACCGGTGATGCCCCTCCGCTTCGACCGCCGGCGCACGACCCGCTGTGTATTCCGGGCTTGAACGAAACTTGACCGGTGGCTTATCTCACCACCCGTCAACCCCTCCCTACGGTGGCGTAGGTCACTTAGCAAGGTGAAAGATATGACGATGTGAGAGCAGAGTCGACATCCTTCATCCCAGACACATTCACCTCCTACGCAGCGGTCGGCGACAGCTTCACCGAAGGCGTGGGGGACCCCGGTCCTGACGGAACGTTCGTCGGCTGGGCCGACCGCCTCGCCGTCCTGCTCGACGACCGGATGCCGGAGCACACCTTCCGGTACGCCAACCTCGCCGTGCGCGGCAAGCTGCTCGACCAGGTCGTCGCCGACCAGGTGCCCCTGGCCAAGGCCATGGGCCCCGACTTCCTGACGTTCTGCGCGGGCGGCAACGACATCATCCGTCCCGGCACCGACCCGGACGAGGTCGCCGAGCGGTTCGAGCGGGCGGTCGCCGACCTCACGTCGGCGGTCGGCACGGTCATGGTGACCACGGGCTTCGACACCCGCGGGGTGCCGGTCCTCAAGCACCTGCGCGGCAAGATCGCCACGTACAACGGCCATGTCCGCGCGATCGCCGACCGCTACGGCTGCCCCGTCCTGGACCTGTGGTCCCTCAAGACCATCCAGGACCGTCGCGCCTGGGACGGCGACCGCCTGCACCTCTCGGCCGAGGGCCACACCCGGGTGGCCCTCCGCGCGGCCCAGGTCCTTGGCCTCGAGGTCCCCGCGGACCCGGACCAGCCGTGGCCCCCGGAGCCGCCGCGCGGCACGCTGGAAGTGCGGCGCGACGACATCAACTGGGCGCGCGAGTACCTGGTGCCGTGGTTCGGGCGCCGGCTGCGGGGAGAGTCGTCGGGGGACCACGTGGAGGCCAAGGGCAGCGTGGACCCGTACACCGTCAGGATGCACATCGAGTCGGCACCCTGAGGGGGCCTCGGACGGGGGTCGTCAGCTCGCCGGAGTGGCGGCAGGGAGCAGGCCGAGCTCGCGTGTGAGGGCCTCGTCCACCCACGCCAGCATGCGGGCGCGGGGGAGCGTGCCCTCGTACGCCGTCGTCTGGACCGCGAGGCCGTCGAGCAGGGCCGTGAGGCGAAGGGCCGCACTCCGGGGGTCGGGGCAGGTGAACTCGCCTGCTGCGACACCCTCCCCGATGACCTCCGCGAGGGCCGCTTTCCACTGCTGGTCCAGTTCGCGCGTCACCGTACGCAGCGTGGGCTCGCGCAGTGCCGCGGACCAGCCCTCGATCCAGAGGCGCCAGCCCTTGGCCTGACCGGTGGGGGCGTACCAGCGGACGGCGGCGCGCAGACGGCGCAGGGCCGTGGTGCGGCGGCCCAGGAGGGCGCGGAGGTGGACCAGGTCGCCCTCGGCGGCGTGTGCGAAAGCCGCCGCCACCAGCTTCTCCTTCGTGGAGAAGTGGTACAGGACCAGGGCGTTGCTCACCCCGAGCGCCGCGGCCACGTCCGCGATGCGCACGGCCGCCACGCCGCGCACCTGGATCTGTTCGACGGTGGCGGCAAGCAGCTCCGCCCGCCGTTCCGCCACGCTCAACCGCACTCTCGCCACGCCGGTCAGCCTATCCGCCGCCGGTCCCTACGTGTCCATGTCCGGCTGCGCCTGCTCATGGGTTCGCCCACCAGCCGAATCGCTCCCCGATCACCGGCAGCCGGTCGGCGACCAGCGCGTGGGCGGCCGCGCGCGGCGTCGTGCCGTCCGCATCCGCGCGGCACAGGACCACATCGACCAAGGCCCGCATCGAGCGGCGCGTGTACGCGAAGGCCTCGTCCGCGTCGGCCCCGACGTCACCGAACAGCGTCCACCACCACCAGGCGTTGGTGCCGGAGTTGACCACGACGTCCGGCAGGACGGTGACACCGCGCTCCGCGAGGAGCCGCTCCGCCTCCGGCAGGACCGGCATGTTGGCCGCCTCGGCTATCCAACGGGCCCTTATCCGCGCCTGGTTGACCTCGTCGATCGTGTACGACACCGCCGCGGGGACCAGGATCTCGGCCTCCGTGGAGAGCCAGGCCTCGCCCGGCAGCTCGCGGTCGCCGGGGCGCAGCGCCGAGCGGTCCACGGTGCCGTGCGCGTCGCGGGCGGCGAGCAGCGCCTCCACGTCGAGCCCGGCCGGGTTGGCGATCGTGCCCCTGACGTCGGCGACGGCCACCGTGATCAGCCCCGCGCGCGTGAGGAAACGGGCGGTCGCGCCGCCCATGGTGCCAAGGCCCTGCACGGCTACGCGCGCGCCCGCGTGCGCGTAGCCGTCCCGGTCGAGCGCCGCGAGAACCGCCTCGGCGACCCCGTGCCCGCCGACCAGCTCGCCGAGGCCGATCCCCTCGACCTCCACGGAGAAGGCATCCGCCAGGCGTGCACGGGCCGCCGCCTCGTCGTCCAGGAGCGGATAGACGGCCTGGATGGAAGAGATCAAGCCTGCTTCCGCCGCCGCCTTGTCGACCAGGTCCTGGGTCAGGCCCAGGTCCTCGCCCGTGGTCCAGGAGCTCTCGATGTACGGCCGCACCGCCCGCAGGTAACGCACCAGGACGCCGTACGCCTCTGGCGCGCGCGGATCGCAGTCGATGCCGCCCTTGGCGCCGCCGAGCGGTATGTAGCGGGCGTTCGGGTCGTAGTGGAGGGCCTCCTTCATGGTCATCCCACGGGCAAGCCCCGCGACCTCGTCCAGGGTGCAGCCGGGGCGCATCCGCAGACCGCCGCTGCAGACACCCCGTACGAGGCGGTCGATGACCAGGAAACCCCTGTGGCCAGTGATGTGGTCGGTCCAGGTGAGGGACAGGAGAGGCGTGGGAAGTGGGGGCATGGAGCGTACTCCTACTGAATCGGGAATCAGTAGGAGTACACCACGCGCCGGAAGCGGCCCCGGCGTACGTGGCCGGTGCGGGCCCCTCCGGACGGCCGTTGTCCGGGGCGGTGCACATAATGGAGATCTGACCTACCCATTTCAGGAGGCGCTGTGTCCCGTTCGCTGAGCTCCGGGCTCCGCTCGCTCAGGACCGCCCCCTTCGGCGCGGATCCGGCCGGTGAGAGGCTCGCGAGGATCCACAGATCGCCGAATTTCGCCGACGGGACCTTCCAGAACCCCGAGGGGGCGCGGACCCGGCCCACCGGTTCCTCGCTCGAATTCGCGAAGATCTACTTCCGTAAGGAGGAGCGGATCCGGCGCGGCCCCTCGGGCACCGTCCCCGTGCATGCCACGACCCTCGCCGACCTCGCCGAGCCTCCGTCCGGCGGACTGCGGATCACCTGGATGGGGCACTCCAGCGTGCTCGCCGAGATCGACGGGAAGCGGGTGCTCTTCGACCCGGTCTGGGGTGAGCGGTGCTCTCCGTTCTCCTGGGTCGGGCCCAAGCGGCTGCACCCCGTGCCGGTGCCGCTCGCGGCGCTCGGCCCGGTGGACGTCGTGGTCATCTCGCACGATCACTACGACCACCTCGACATGCCCACCATCCAGGCCCTGGCAGGCACGGACACGGTGTTCGCGGTCCCGCTGGGCGTCGGAGCCCATCTGGAGCGCTGGGGTGTCCCCGCCGACCGGCTGCGCGAGCTCGACTGGAACGAGGCCACGAAGGTGGGCGGCCTGACCCTGACGGCGACGCCGGCGCGCCACTTCTGCGGACGCGGCCTGCGCAACCAGCAGCACACGCTCTGGGCGTCCTGGGTCGTCACGGGATCCGAGCACCGCATCTACCACAGCGGGGACACCGGCTACTTCAGCGGCTTCAAGGACATCGGCGCGGAGCACGGACCTTTCGACGTCACCATGATCCAGATCGGCGCGTACAGCGAGTTCTGGCCCGACATCCACATGACGCCCGATGAGGGGATGCGCGCGCACCTGGATCTCCAGGGCGGGCGGCCCGACGGTGTGATGCTGCCGATCCACTGGGGCACGTTCAACCTCGCGCCGCACCCGTGGTCAGCGCCGGGCGAGGGCACACTCGCCGCGGCGGGCCGGGTGGGGGCGCGGGTCGCGCTGCCCGTCCCGGGGGAGCCGTTCGAGCCCGCGTCGGACTCCGTTCCGGCACAGCCGTGGTGGCGCGGTGTCGCGATCGAGCCGGAGGGCGGGTGGACCCCTGCGCGGGACATCGCCGCGGGCACGGAGCGAGCCGAGCCCGCCGACCGCCCTGAGCGCACGGAGGGCACCGGAGAGCCCGAGGCGGCGCGCGTCGGCTGACCGTACCGACCGGCCCTGGAGCCGGGAGCCCCGTCAGCCGGGCGAGGGCGCAAGGGCCGGTCGGTCGGCCCCCTTGTCGGCCGGTGCGACGAGCATGGTGAACCAGACGGTCTTGCCGCTGGTGGTGGGCCGGGTGCCCCAGGCGTCGGCGAGGGCTTCGACCAGGTACAGGCCGCGGCCGTCCTCCTCGGTGCTCTCGGCGAGCCGGGCCCGGGGCCGCGGCGTGCTGTGGTCGGTGATCTCCACGCCCAGTTCGCGGACGCTGTGCCACACCCGCAGATTGAGCGGCCCCTGTGCGTGGCGGAACGCGTTGGTCAGGAGTTCCGAGGCCAGCAGGAGTGCCGTGTCGGCCTGTGCCGTGAGCCCCCATTCCTGGAGCTTCGCCCCCAGGAACCGCCGTCCGGCCGGGACCGAGACCGCCTCGCACTCCAGCCCCGTGTCCGCGGTGGCCAGCGGAGCCGTGGGGAAACTGACGAGCAGCAGGGTCACGTCGTCGGCGTACGTGTTCGTGTCCGGAAGCAGCGTGTGCAGGACGCGGTCGGCGGCGCTCTCCAGGCCGCCGGCACTGGCGACGGCGTCCTCCAGCATGCTGGTCACCAGCTTCAGACGGAGGTCGATGTCGCTGCTCGACGTCTCCACCAGACCGTCGGTGTAGAGGGTCAGGATCGTCCCGGCCCGCAGCGGAAGGCGGACCTGCTGGTGCGGCACACCGCCCACCCCGAGGGGAATGCCGGTCGGCACCGGCAGCTCGCGGACGTTAGCGTCCGGTTCGATGAGGAGAACCGGCAGGTGACCGGCCGAACATACGGTCATCTCGCCCTGCGCCGGGTCGGCCTCCAGATAGACGCAGGTGACGAACGGCTCGGGCAGGTCGCGGGTGAACGCGTCGAGCGTCTGCATCACCTCGCACGGCGGGAGCCCCGCCAGGGCCAGGGCGCGGGCCGCCGAGCGCAACTGCCCCATGACCACGGCCGCGTCCAGACCGCGCCCCATCACGTCCCCGACGAAGACCCCGACCCGCCCGGCCCCCAGGTCGATCAGGTCGAACCAGTCCCCGCCGACCCCCTGCCCCTGGGTCGACGGCAGATAGCGGCTGGCCGCCTGCGCGCCGGGAATCTGCCGGGCGTTCCCCATCAGATTGAGGGCGAGGGCGATCTGCCGCTGCTGCGCGTGCAACTCGGTGAGCTCCGCCTCGGCCGCCTTGCGGTCGGTGATATCGCGCATGAGCGAGCAGACGGCGGTGATGGACCCGTCGCGCGCGCGGATCGGCCACAGGGTCACGTCGATGTCCAGGACACGGCCGCAGCTGGCCATCCGGCGGGTCTCGTAGTGGTCGATCCGCTCGCCGCGGGCGATCTGCTCGAGCAGGCAGGCTTCCTCGTCCTTGAGATCGGGGGGCACGAGCATGTCGACGTGGCTGCCGAGGGCCTCTTCGGACGAGTATCCGTACAGCCGTCGCGCTGCCGCGTTCCAGAAGGTGATCTCCCCGTCGAGGGTCTTCATGAGGATCGCGTCCTGTGAGGATTCGACCAGCTCCCGGAAGAACCCCGGCTGGCTTCCGGCGCCCCGCAGCTTTTCCACTGACATCACTGATGCCTCGCTTCACCTGACGCGTTCGCACCCGGGCGGAGAACCGCGTCCTCCGACATCGCCGCACGTCCACGTCATCCATCACCTGTTGTGATGACGGATATTGCAGCACATCAGAGATCGCCCTCAGGGTTCTGCCGGTATTTCACTGATACGGATTCGCAGTTGTCCTCTCTGTGCAAATTCCCGGTGGACCGGGTGTCATATTGAGAATTTCGCTCACGCCGGAAGCGCCGGGCGGCCTGTCGGCTCACCGGCGTCCGCCGAACTCCCAGTCGTGGACCTCGATGTCGGCGTACCGGCCCGGGGTCAGGACGGTGCGTGCCGCCTCCGGGTCCGGGGCCCTGAGCAGTGCGGCCGTGCCCAGCCAGACGGTGCCGTCGTCGGACAGCAGCGGCCCGTAAGCGATCAGTTCGCCCCGGTCGTGCGGTACGTCGAGGTCGGCCGCCTGCCCCGAGCCGAGGCCGATGACCAGATAACGGTTGCCACCCGCGTTGCCACCGGGGAAATCCCACATGGTGCGTCCGAGCCGGTTGCGCCACCGGCGCAGCAGCACATCCCGGTACGCGCCCGCCTGGTAGTTGGGCTCGTCGAAGGCGAACGCGCGGGCGGCGGCGGGATCCGGCAGGTCGACGATGTGCACGCTGCCGGTGGGCGTCTCGCCGTCGGCGGCGAACGTCGGGCCGCGCGCGATCAGTTCCCGCGCGTACCGGTCCATGTAGGACCAGTGGTCCTCGACGAGTTCGTTGCGCAACGTGAGGGAGCCGGGCCGGTCGCGGTGGTAGCAGAAGAATTCCATGCCGCAGACTCTCGTCCAACGGACACCGGACTTTCAACGGAATTGAACGATGATCTGAACTGGTGTCCGAAGGAGCATTCGGACGACCGTGCGACGTGTCATACCAGAGCGGGACGATGGGTGCCGGACTTTGGCAACTGCCCCCCGCACTTCAAGCGTTGGTGACTACCGTGAGTGTCCGCCGGTCGACGCAGGGATCATGGCAGCGATCACGTCTGTGCCCTCCCGACCGGTACGGCGATGCCGCGAAGCCACGCGTCGCGCGCCCGTCGGAGCCCGCACCCTGACCGAGGACGCTGATGTCTCACCTTCGTGCACCGGCCGCCCGCGCAGACCGCCGTGAGGGCGGGCGGCACGGCAGGCCCGGGAGCCGGGCCGCGCCGTTGCCCGAGGCCCGGATACGGCCGCAGCTCCTGCGCATCGCCGTGCTGCCCGCCGTCGCGGTGGTGCTCTGCGCCGGTGCCGCCGTCCTTTTCATCGTCCGCTCGGCCCCCGGCCCGCTCGACCCCGCGCTCCTTGTCATCCTCGCCGCCGCCGGGGCCATCAGCCTGGCCAGCGTCGTGATCGCCGCCGTCGCAGCCGACCGCACCGCCTCCTCCGTACGCGACCGCGTCGGCACCCTGCGACGCACCACCGCGCGCGGACAGGCCGAGCTGCGCGAAGTCGTCGAGAAGCTGCGCCGCGGCGACGGTCCGCCCGCCCGCAGGGCGCCGGCCAGATCCGCACCGGACGGCGACGAGTTCGGGCTGCTCGCCGATGAGCTGAACCGGGCCCAGGACGTCGCCGTCACCGCCGTCGTGCAGGCCTCGCAGCTCTCCAGCCACGCGGGCAGCGAACAGAAGGTCGAGGTCTTCGTCAACCTGGCCCGGCGGCTGCAGTCCCTCGTGCACCGCGAGATCTCGATCCTCGACGACCTGGAGAACGAGGTCGAGGACCCGGAGCTCCTCAAGGGCCTCTTCCACGTCGACCATCTGGCCACCCGCATCCGCAGGCACGCCGAGAACCTCGCCGTGCTCGGCGGCGCCATCTCGCGCCGCCAGTGGAGCAGCCCCGTCCCCATGACCGAGGTGCTCCGCTCGGCCATCGCCGAGGTCGAGCAGTACTCACGGGTCAAGCTGGTGCCGCCGATCGCCGGCACCCTGCGCGGTCACGCCGTCGCCGACGTCATCCACCTCCTGGCCGAACTCGTCGAGAACGCCACGGTCTTCTCCGCCCCGCACACCCAGGTCCTGCTGCGCGCCAACCTGGTGACGGCCGGGCTCGCCGTCGAGGTCGAGGACCGGGGGCTCGGCATGCCCCTGACCGAGCAAAACAAGATGAACCACCTGCTCACCGACCCCGACCAGGTCAACGTCGCGAGCCTCCTCCAGGACGGGCGGATCGGCCTCTACGTGGTCTCCGCGCTCGCCCGCAGGCACGGCATCGCGGTCCGCCTCCAGACCAACATCTACGGAGGCGTGCAGGCCGTACTGATCCTGCCGCAGGGCCTGTTGGGCAGCGAACCGCAGGACGAGCCCGCCGCCGCGGGGCGCCCGCAGCAGGCGCCGCAGGCCGCACCGCCGGTCGCCCCCGTCGGCGTACGGGAAGCGGCACAGCAGCCCGCGGCGGCTCCCCACCCACAACCGGTCCCCGTGGCGCGGCAGCCGCAGCGGGACGCGCCGCAGGGCGCGCCACACACTCCCGCCACGAACGGCTCCGCTCCCGCGGCGAACGGCTCGACTCCCGCGGCGAACGGCTCCGCCCCCGTCCCGCTGCCCGTGCGGAGCAGGGAGGGCAGGCCGACCCCGGCCGAAGCCGTGCCGGGGATCCGGCCTCAGGACCGGCAGGCCGCCGCCGAGCACGCGGGGACCGCGCCGACCCCCCTCAACGGCGCCGTGCACGGCCGGGTGGCGAAGCCCCTGCTGCCCAAGCGGCGCGCCCAGGAACACATCGCGCCCCAACTGCGGGACGGTCCTTCGCCCCGCCCGGAGAGCGAACACCACATCGGTCACGACCCGGGCCTGATGGCCGCCTTCCAGCGCGGCATCGGACTCGCCGCCGCACAGGAGCCGCGTGACCCGGCGCCCGGACCCGACCTGGGCGTCTCCCGTGACGGAGGCGACCAGGGTGGCTGACCCGCACCACCCCGCAAGCCCCACGTCTGCCGAGGCAGACCCTCGTACCCCTAGGAGTCGATCCACCATGGCCAGCGATGCGCCGACCGGGCAGGTATCCGACCTCGACTGGCTGATGAGCGGACTCGTGCAGCGCGTGCCGCACACCCACAGCGCGGTCCTGCTCTCCTCCGACGGACTCGTGAAGTCGGTCCATGGCCTCGACCCGGACAGCGCCGACCACATGGCGGCCCTCGCGTCCGGGCTCTACTCGCTGGGGCGCAGCGCCGGCATCCGGTTCGGTGACGGCGGGGACGTACGCCAGGTCGTCGTGGAACTCGACTCCACCCTCCTGTTCGTCTCCACGGCGGGCTCGGGCACCTGTCTGGCGGTGCTCGCCGGGCGCGACGCGGACGCGGCGGTGCTCGGCTACGAGATGGCGATGCTGGTCAAGAGCGTGCGCCCCTACCTGATGACGGCACCCCGGCAGCTCGCCGGCGAACCCGCCCCGATGAGGCATTGACCGTGGCGGCCCCGCACGACGGGCCATGGCTCGACGAATCCGCAGGACGGCTCGTCCGTCCTTACACGGTCAGCGACGGACGGACCCGTCCGACCGCCCAACTGGACCTCCTGACCCAGGTGATGGCCACCGGAGGCCCGGTCGTCGGCTACCTGGGCCCTGAGCACTCGGCGGCGCTCGGGCTCTGCGCGACACCCACATCGGTCGCGGAGATCGCGGCGCAGCTGAAGCTGCCCGCGGTCGTGACCAAGGTGCTGCTCTCCGATCTCGTCGACTGCGGGGCACTCACCCTGAGAGCCCCGGACTTCTACCACAACCCCACTGACCGGTCCCTGTTGGAGGCAGTGCTCGATGGACTACGACGACAGCTCTGACCCCTTCCCCACCGCGCTGAAGATCCTGGTCGCGGGAGGGTTCGGGGTCGGCAAGACGACCTTTGTGGGCGCGGTGAGCGAGATCTCGCCGCTGAGCACGGAGGAACTCCTCACCACGGTCAGCGAGGGCACCGACGATCTGTCGGGCGTCGAGAACAAGACCACCACGACCGTGGCCATGGACTTCGGGCGCATCACCCTCGATCCGGAGCACGTGCTCTATCTCTTCGGTACGCCCGGCCAGGAACGCTTCTGGTTCATGTGGGACGAACTCTCCGAAGGGGCGCTCGGCGCGGTGGTCCTCGCCGACACCCGCCGCCTGGAGGACTGCTTCGCGGCCGTGGACTTCTTCGAGCAGCGCGGCATGGGATTCATCGTCGCCATCAACGAATTCGACGGTGGTCACCGCTATGAACCCGAAGAGGTACGTTCCGCCATCGACCTGGATCCTCAGGTGCCCGTCGTGCGGTGTGACGCGCGGATCTCCAGCTCCGGCATCGCGACCCTCCTCACCCTCGTCAAACACCTCCTCGCCCACGCCCCGGCCGCCCCGAGCTACGGAGCCCACACCTGATGTACGACTCGACCGCGCACCTGCTGCTCACTCCCGTCGACAAGGAGGCGCCGAATCGGGTGCGGCGGTTGCACAGGCTCGGCATAGGACTCCGTCCGGACCTCGCCTTCGACGCCTTCGCCGACCGGCTCGCCCAGGTCACGGGCGCCCCGTACTCCATGGTCAACTTCATCGACGAGAACCGGCAGTTCTTCGCGGGCCTGCACACCCCGGACGGCACGGCGTGCCGCTACATGGAGCGCGATCACGGCTACTGCCCGCATGTGGTCGTGCGGCGCAAGGCCCTCGTCCTTGAGGACGTCCGCGACTATCCGCGGTTCGCGGGGAACCCGGTGGTCGACGAGATCGGGATCCGCTCCTATCTGGGCGCCCCGCTCATCGACCGCACGGGCATCGCGCTCGGCACGGTCTGCGTCGTGGACGTCGAGCCCCGGCCCTGGGGCAGGGCGGGACTTGAGACGATCAAAGCGATGGCGGCGGAGCTGATCGAGCAGATTCACCGCCGGGAGGACGGCGGGATCTGACTCATACCTCAAGGTCGGTGCCGTCGGGGAAGCGCAGGACGACGGTGCCTTCCTCCACCGTGCACGTGAGGGAATCCCGCAACACCGAAGGCCTGACGGTGTCCTGGGACAGGACGACGAGCGTGACGTGGACGCTTGCCCCGCCCTGGTGACCGGCGCCCTCGTGACCGGCGAACGTGAGATACGGCGTCGCCGAGTGCGGACCGTAGGCGTTGGCCGCCACCTCGCGGGTGATGCCCGCCTCCTCGTTCCACCCGTGGAGTGCGACGACGGCGCTGGTCACCCCGGCCTCCGTACGGGTGAGGGCCCAGCCAGGACCCCGCTCGGCACAAGGCGGTGTCTCGTCGGCCACCGCATAGCCGCCCTCGCGGACCGTCACACCGGGCGGGGCCTGGACGCGGTGGACGCGCACCTCCCACGGGCCGTGCAGCACGCTGGTCGTCTCGACGGGGAACTCTTCCTGCGTGCCCGGAAGGAGCGCGTCGTGGCGCGATGCGGCCACGCGTCCCTCGCACCTCACCGGATGGATCCGACGGCGGCGGGAGGCTGTGCCGTCCGGCGCGAGCAGGGCGAGGTGGTTGTCCACGGTGCGCGCCCACGCGCGGGAGCCGGTCTCGGGGGCGGTCGCCGTGGAGTAGCCGAACTTGGCGTAGTGCGGGTCGTCGGCCGCGGGGCCCTGAAGGGGGTTGTGGTCGCTGCCGTGGTTGATCAGGCGGACGATGCCGTCGTGGCGCGTGCCGTGCAGGAGCCAGCCGGGCTCGGGGAGCGCCGTGTACTGGTCGGACTCCTCGACGGGGAGCGGGAGTTCGGCTTCCGTCCACACCGGGTGGTCGGCGGGCAGGAGCAGGCCGAGGAATCCCTTGCTCGCCCAGTACGGGGACGCAGGACCCGAGTAGGGCTGCGTGGACGGCAGGAATGTTCCGTACCAGCCGAGCGGCAGCAGTCCCCGTTCGTCGGGGACGCCGCGCTCCACGAAGTGCCGTGCGGTGCCGGACGCGAGGCGCCGGGTGAGGCCGGGGGCCAGGGGCGTGCAGTCGGCCAGGGCGCCCATCCAGACCGGGGCGGTCGCCGCGAAGCGGTACGTCAGGGAGCGGCCCTGGTGGACGGGGGCGCCGTCGGCGCCGAAGAAGTGCGGGTAGGTGGCGAGGAACTGGGCAAGGCGTTCGCGGTAGACCTTGGCGCGCCCTTCGTCGTCCGGGCCCGCCATGCGCGCCCACAGCAGCGGGTACAGATGCATCGCCCAGCCGATGTAGTAGTCGAAGTTGCGTCCTTCGCCGTCGCTGTACCAGCCGTCGCCCCGGTACCAGTCCTCGATGCGGTCCAGGCCGCCGTCGATGTCCGCCTTGCTGTACGGGGCGCCGACGGAGGCCAGGAACTGCTCGGACACCACCTGGAACAGACGCCAGTTGTTGTCCCACGTCCTGGCGCCGACGAAGCCGGAGAACCAGTCGACGACCCGCTCCTGGACCCGGGAATCGAGCTTGTCCCAGATCCAGGGGCGGGTCTCGTGCAGAGCGACCGCGATCGACGCGGCCTCCACCATCTGCTGTGAGCAGTCGCTGAGTTCGGGCCAGGCCTCGCCGCCCGCGCCGTCGCGGTCCGTGCCCGTTGTCAGACCCTGCGCGTAGCGTTCGATGAGGTGAGGGTCCACCTCGCCGCCCGCTCCCGCGATCCGGAAGGAGGCGAGGAGAAATGACCGTGCGTACCCCTCGAGACCGTCCGACACGACCCCGGACCAACTGCCCCGCCCCGGCAGTCTGTACTGCGCGAAGTTCGGCGTCGCGTACGGGACGAGCGCCTCCAGCTGCCGGTCGGCGAGCGCCTCCCAGTGGGACCGGGTCCAGCCCGTGAGCGGGGACAGGACACGGTCGGTGGGCGGCAGGGCCAGGTGCGGTGCGGGCCTGAGCGGCGGTGCGGACATGGTGGGTCTGTGCTCCTTGTCGCTGTCGATGGGGCCCGGTGACGGGCGGCGCCGTCACCTCAGGTGCGCGGTGTGCGTATGGCCGCGCGAGCCCGCGACACGGACGGTGACGACCGCGCGGCGGCCCGGGGTGACGGTGACCGTGTCATCGGCACGCACCACCTTCCGTACGGGGAAGGGCAGTTCGAGGGTGACCGTCGTGCCCGTGCGGCCCGGGTCGGCCACGGCAAGGGAGATACCGTCGCCGCCGCGTCGCGCGATCACGGTGCACGGGCCCGATGCCGTGATCCCGGCCGCGCTGCCCGGCTGCCAGAAGTGCGCGGCGGTCAGGCCGTGGCGGCGCGCCTCGACGGCCTGTGCGGTGGCGTTGTTGGCGACGACGCGGACGGGCCGTGAGAGGGACCAGGCGGCGGTCGCGGCGGTGCTCGCGCCCGGGAGGAGGACGTAGGCGTACGAGGACGCGGCGGGGGAGACGCCGTGGTCGAGCCACAGGGTCAGATAGCGGCGGGTGACCGGAGTCGTGCTGCCGCCGGTGTCCGCGCCGGTGTTGATCGCCCGCCAGGTACCGGTCCGCTCCTCGCGCAGGGCGTGCAGCGCCTGGGCGGAGTGGTCGGGGAAGACATAGCCGCCGGTGCCGTCCAGATGGGCCCAGCGGGCGCCGGGCAGGGACGCCGACCAGCCCGTGTGCGAGGGCTGACGCCGGTCGTCGACCGTGAGCCGCGGCGCCCCGTCCTCGTACAGGTTCCGGTTCTCGACGACCGTCTCGATGGTCCGGCCGTCGCTCGCGGTGATGTCCGCTCCCAGGGCGATGACCGCGTTGTCGAGGAAGAACCACGCCTTCCTCGCCCGCAGCGTGCTGCCGTCGGCGAGGAGTTCCATCGCGGCGGCGCCGTACCTGCGCTCGAGCACCGCGCCACCCGCGACGGCGTTCTTCGGAAGATAGGTCCCGGTGCCACCGCCCGAGCCGATGTCGGCGCGTGTGCGGGTGTCCACGGTGGTGCCCGGCAGGCGGTACGGATCGACCGTCGCCCAGAAGCCGTCCCCGAACTGCCCCAGGTCGTCGCCGTCGTAGAGGTAGGCCATGCCGTCGCCTGTGTACCAGCCGTGCAGGTTCTCGCCGTTGCCCGCCTCGTACGCGGCGATGCGCTTCGAGGAGAGCGAGAGCGTGAGCGCCCAGCCGGGGCGCCGGTGCACCACCCGGTCCATGTCCGCGAAGGCGAAGTGCCCGGTGAGCCGGTCGGTGGCCGGGACCGCGGTGTCGTCGAGTACGGCCTTGGCGCGGGCGATGGCGGGAACGCCGACCAGGCCCAGGTAGGGATGGGACTTGTTGCGGCGGATCCACCCCTTGGCCAGTGCGCGCCAGCGTTCGGCGTACGCGGCCGGGGCTCCGTCCGCCAGCTGGAGGATGTTGGTGACGGCCGCCGCGCCGTCCTTGTGGTCCGGTGCCTTCTCGCGGGATGTCGCGCGCCCCCGCAGCGCGTCCATCATCAGGCCGTCGAAGACCACCGGCGAGAACGTCCGGTCCACCGCCTCGTAGAGGACGGACGTCTTCGGGTCGGTGACGGCCCACTCGGAGTCCGCGAGCAGCGAGATCAGCTGTCCCGCGCTGCCGAGCAGGACACTGCCGTACGTGCCCGTGTACGCGACGGAGCCGTGCTGCACGAACGACCCGTCCTCGTAGAACCCGTCGCCCGAAGTGACGTACGTGAACAGGCTGTTCCTGCCCTTGTCCCGGACATCGGACAGGCCGTCGCGTGCCAGGGCCAGCGTGGCCGCGTCCTTCGCCACAAGTCCGCGCAGCGCCACGATGACCGCCTTGTCGGCGCGGTTGGCGCCCGTCTCGGCCAGGGTCGGGGCGTTGGTGCGGCGGTCCGGGTCCGGGCAGAACCTCGCCACCGTGGAGACGTACTTCGTGAGGTCGGCCGCGGGGATCTTCTCCCGCAGCAGCACGCAGGTGTCCATCAGGGCGCGGGGCGCGCCGATCTCCCAGAACCACCAGTTGCCGGACTCGGGGCGGCCGGTGTTGTAGGCGTCGGCGTGCAGGAAGCGCAGGGCGTCGAGCAGGGCGTCCGCCGCCTCGGCGCTCTCGCTGAGGGAGGTGCCGGGCGTGGCCCAGGCCGTCGCTATCGTGCGCAGGCGGGTGTAGCTCTGGCCGAAGTTGCCCGGGTCCTTGGCGGGGGAGAGGTCGGCCCACAGGGCGCCCCGGCCCGCGGACCGGTCCAAGTCGCGCCACCAGGCGGACGCCTGGGTGTCCAGGACCTTCAGCGCCGCCGCGAAGTCCGGGTCGTCGGCGTCGAACGCGCCACCGGTGAGCTGGGCCGCCGCGCGGCCAAGGAGCGTGTCGTACGGGTCCGAGTCCGCGGCGCCCCAGGCCCTGCCGCCGCCCGCCGCCAGCGGCACGAAGGCGGATGCGGCACTCGCGGCGAGGATCGTGCGGCGTCGTGGTCCTGGTCCGGTGGAGCCGGAGTGGGGCGTGCGCATGGGGAACTCCCGTGAGGCATCGGGGCATCGGGGCATCGGGGTGTTGGGGGCGTCGGGGTGTCGGAGTGCCAGGGCATCGGGTGGGGGAGCGGGGTGCGTGAACTGTGATGCGTGAGTGATCCCGCGACAGCATGTAAGCGGTTGCTATGGCGCGCAAGAGGGCCGGGAATCTTTCTACGGTCTTTCTGTCCGGCATTGGCCTCTGCGGTGGGCGTCAGAGGGCTAACCGGTCACGGCTGGGGTGTTGACGCTGACAGTAAGCGATTACTACGTTGCGACCCCATGGCTGAGAACAGGATCCGAACCGTACGTGCTCGAAGCACCCGGACCGTCCGCGCCGCGACAGCGACCGCAGCCGCGGCCGCCACCCTCGCGCTCGCCCTCCCCGCCCACGCGGCGCCCTTCACCCCGACCCCGGGTGCGGACGGCGTCGGCGACCCGCTGTTCCCGACGCTCGGCAACGGCGGCTACGACGTCCGCCACTACGACCTCTCCTTCGACTTCACGCCGGTGACGTACGACTTCACCGGCACCATGAAGATCAAGGCGAGAGCCACCCAGGACCTGTCGTCCTTCAACCTCGACGTCGACTCGCTTGCCATCGACGCCATCAAGGTCGACGGCAAGAAGGCCACGTGGGCGATCGGGCCCGGTCAGAGCGGTCAGGAGCTCACCGTCACCCCGGCGGGCGGGCTGCGCGACCGTCGCGCCTTCGACGTCGAACTGACCTACCACGGCAACGGCAGGACCAAGCCGATCGGACAGCCGGGCTGGCGCTACATGTCCGACGGCGGCTTCGCATCCGCCGCCCAGGCCTCCCGCGCGGACACCTTCGCACCGGTCAACGACCACCCCTCCGACAAGGCGACCTGGTCCTTCCACCTCACCGCCCCCGACGGCTGGACGCCCGCCGCCAACGGCAACCTCACCGGCACACGCGAGGCCGCCGGGCCCGCGGGAACCGGCGGATCCACCGAACCCAGGAAGAGATCCACCGAACCAAGGAAGACCTGGGACTTCGCCCTCAAGTCACCCATGGCGCCCGAGCTGCTGGGGATCTCCGTCGACAAGCAGACCTACGTCCATGGCCGCGGCCCGCACGGAGTGAAGCTGCGCCACCTCGTCCCCGAGGACCAGCAGGCCAAGTACAGGCCCATCGCCGAGGAGACCGGCGGTCAGCTGGCGTGGCTGGAGAAGACCCTCGGGGTGCGCTACCCGTTCGACACCTACGGCGTGCAGATCGTGCGGGACGGCTACAGCGACGCGTTGGAGAACCAGACCCTCTCGCTCTTCGGTCCCTCCTGGTTCGACCGGCCCACCTACTCGACCACCATGGTCCACGAGCTGACCCACCAGTGGTTCGGCGACTCCGTCACCCCCGCCACCTGGCAGGACGCCTGGCTGAACGAAGGTCCCGCCGTCTACTACGCGGCCGTGTGGGCGGACCAGAAGGGCTTTGAGCCCATCGAGGAGAAGATGAAGACCGCGTACGCCGAGCTGGACGCGGTCCGCAAGACCGACGGCCCGCCCGGAAAGCCCACCGGGCTCGGCGGCTTCAACATCTACGACGGCGCCGCGGTCTCCCTCTACGCCCTCGACCAGCAGATCGGGCAGGAGAAGTTCGAGGCCGTCATGAAGGCGTGGCTGACCGAGCACCGGCACGGCAACGCCTCCACCCAGGACTTCATCGACAACGCCGTCGAGGTCACCGGCGACGACTCGGTCGGTACGTTCCTGAACCACTGGCTGTACGACCTCGACAACCCGCCCATGCCGGGCCACCCGGACTGGGGCGTGGCCAAGTGAGGCGGCCACGCGTCATCACCGCAGGAATGGTCGCCGTCGCTGCCGTCGGAGCCGTCATCGCCCCGCAGGGCGCAGCCCAGGCCGCCCCAGGCCCCAAGATCCTCCACGTTTCCCCGAACGGCGCGGACCCGAACGGCGCGGCCCAGAGCGGCGCGGACCCGAACGGCTCCGGAGCGTCCTGCACCGCCACCCGCCCCTGCTCCCCGCAAGCAGCCCGTGACGCCGCCCGCGCCGTCAGCGGAAGAGACGTACGCATCGAACTCGCCGACGGCACCTACGAGATGAGCGAGCCGCTGAAGCTCGGCGCGGCCGACTCCGGGCGCGACGGGCGCACCGTCACCTGGACCGCCGCGCGCGGCGCCCGCCCCGTCCTGTCCGGCGGACGTGCGCTGACCGGGTGGCACAAGGGCGCCGACGGCACCTGGTCGGCCGAGGTCCCCGAAGGGGTCACTCCGCGCCAGCTGTTCGTGGACGGCGACCGGGCCGTGCGCGCGCGGGGCGCGACCTGCGCGGCGAGCACCTGTGACGCGACGAAGACCGGCATGACGGGTGCCACGGCCACCGGCATCGCCAACTGGCGGCGGCCCACCGGCGCGGAAGCCGTCATCAAGGTCCGCTGGCGCGACTACCACTGCCGGATCACCGGCGTGGAAGGCGACAACCTCACCTTCGCGCAGCCGTGTTGGACCAACTCCGCGAGCGGCACGAACCGTACGGGCCCCGCCTGGGACTCCACCACCGTCGACTCCTCGCGCTACTCCCAAGTCGCCTTCTTCGAGAACGCCCGTGAACTCCTGGACGAGCCCGGCGAGTTCGTATGGGATGCGGCGGACCGCACCGTCACCTACCTCCCGCGCGAGGGCGAGGACATGCGACGCGCGCGCGTGCTCACCCCGTCGACCGAGCGGCTCATGGTCATCGACGGCGCCCACGACCTGCGCGTGCAGGGCATCGGCTTCGCGTACGCCGCGTACGGTCGGCCCTCCACGGACGAGGGCTACGCGGGCACGCAGGCCGGTCTCACCCTCACCGGAGCCACCGGGCCCGTCGATCACGCCGGTCGGCACTACACCAAGCCGAGCGCGGCACTCACGGTGCGCGGCGGTCGCCATGTGGACGTCACCGCAGCGGAGTTCACGCATCTGGGTGGCGCCGGGGTCGTCCTCGAAGCCGGTACCAAGGACACCTCCGTCACCCGCTCCCGCTTCACGGACCTGTCGTCCGGCGCCGTGTACGTCGGTGACACCGAGCCGGAGCCGGAGGCCGGGCTCGCGGGTGAGCGGAACACCGTCGCGTACAACACGATCCGCCGCACCGGCGTCGAGTACACCGACTCGGTGGGTGTCTGGGCCGGATACGAGGCCGGGCTCAGCGTCGACCACAACACCCTCGTCGACCTGCCCTACTCGGGGATCTCCGTCGGCTGGGGCTGGAACCAGCCCGAGGCCCAGAAATCCGCCCTCCGGGACAACCGGATCACGAACAACCGGATCACGAACGTGATGCGCGTGGAGCACGCCCAGCACGACGGCGGCGCCATCTACACCCAGGGCGCGCAGCCCGGCACGGTCGTCTCCGGCAACTACATCAACCGCTCCGCCTACGGGAACACCGAGCGTGACGGCAACGGCATCTACCTCGACGAGCAGTCCTCGTACATCCGTGTCGAAGGCAACGTCATCACCCGCGTCGGCTACAAGTGGGTCTCCAACTGGGCCGATTACGGCATCCAGAACCACGCCACCGGCAACTGGACCGACACCGACACCCCGGCCCTCACCGGCACGGGGTCGACGATGAAGGACAACCACACCAAGCTCGACCGGCTCCCCGCCGAGGCGCTCGCCGTGGCGGCCCGCTCGGGCGCGCACCGAGCGGCTGCCGAGCAGCTGCGCCCCGATCTCGCCCGTACCGGCGTCGCCTCGCAGTCCTCCACGGACGGCGCGGCCCCGGCGGCGTACGCGATCGATGGTGACACCTCCACCGACACCCGCACGCTCTCCGAGCCGGGCGCCTGGTGGCAGGTCGATCTCGGCGGCGTCCGGCGCGTGGGACAGATCGAGGTATGGAACAACGCCTCCATGACGACGGCCGACTTCGACGTCCAGATCGGGGGGACCCCGGACTTCGCCGACGCCACGACCGTGCACGTCACCGGACGATCACTTCGGCCCACACTCCTCGACACGGACGCGGAAGCCAGATACATAAGGATCAAGCTCACCGGGGCGGGACGCGTCGCGCTCGCCCAGGTGCTCGTCCATCCGTCACGTACGTAGGCAACACCCGAACTCCCCAGATATCTGTACGGAAAGGCACACCATGACCGACCTCCGTCTCGGCGTCCTCGGCTACGGCCTGCGCGGTTCGCTGGCCCGCACCGCACACCGGCCCGGCGAGGGCCACCGCGTCACCGCGCTCGCCGACCACGATGTCACCGCGCGGACGGAGGCGGCCGTGGCCTTCCCCGGGGCCCTGATATCCACCGACCACCGCAAGGTCATCGAGGATCCGGACATCGACGCCGTCGTGATCCTCACCCCGGACCACACCCACGCGCAGCTCGCCTGCGAGGCGCTGCGCGCGAAGAAGCCCGTCTTCGTGGAGAAGCCCCTCGACATCGGCATCGAGGCCTGCGACGAGATCCTGCGGACCGCGTACGAGACGGGAACCCGCCTCTACGTAGGCCACAACATGCGCCACATGCCCGTGGTCAGGCTGATGCGCGACATCATCAGGCGCGGTGACATCGGTGAGGTCAAGACGGTCTGGGTGCGTCACTTCGTCGCCTACGGAGGCGACTGGTACTTCAAGGACTGGCACGCCGAACGACAGAACACCACGGGCCTGTTGCTCCAGAAGGCGGCCCACGACATCGATGTCCTGCACTGGCTCGCCGACGGGTACACCCGCCAGGTGCAGGCCCTCGGCGACCTCATGGTCTACGGGGACAATCCGCACCGCCGCGAGCCGGGCGAGCCGAAGACGGACGACTGGTACACCGAGGACGGCCACTGGCCGCCGAACACCCAGCGCGACCTCAACCCGGTCATCGACGTGGAGGACGTCTCCCTGGTCAACATGCGCCTCGACAACGGGGTCCTCGCCTCCTACCAGCAGTGCCACTTCACGCCCGACTACTGGCGCAACTACACCGTCATCGGGGACGCGGGCCGCCTGGAGAACTTCGGCGACGGCCCCGGGGGAGTGGTGAAGGTCTGGAACACGCGGCGCTCGACCTACCGCCCCGACGCCGACGCCGAGTACCCGGTGCCGGACGCCGAGGACGAGGGCGGGCACGGCGGATCCGACCCGCTGCTCATCGAGGAGTTCGTCCGTTTCGCCCGCGAGGGAGGGCGCACCGACACCTCGCCGGTCGCGGCCCGGATGGCGGTGGCGGCGGGCGTGCGCGCGACGCAGTCGTTGCGGGACGGGGGCACGCCGCGTGAGGTGCCGGTCCTCGACCCGGAGCTCATCGCGTACTTCGAGCGGGGTCAGACCCGCTAGTCGGCGGGGCCTGAATCGGGCCTGGGCCGGGCTTGAAGGAAAGCTGCGGCGGCGCTTAAGAAATCCTCGATGGACCAGGGCGCCGCCGTAGGGAAGATTCCTGTGTCGTCGGTGGAACAAGCGACGTACGACAGGAGCCGCTGCGTTGAAGGCGCTGGTCAAGGAGAAAGCAGAGCCGGGTCTCCGGCTGATGGACGTGCCGGAGCCGGTGATCGGCAACGGAGACGTCCTGATCAAGGTGCTCCGCACCGGGATCTGCGGCACCGATCTGCACATCCGGGCCTGGGACGGCTGGGCGCAGCAGGCGATCGCGGCGCCGCTGGTCGTCGGGCACGAGTTCGTCGGCGAGGTCGTCTCGACCGGGCGGGACGTCGCGGACATCAAGGTCGGCGACCGGGTCAGCGGCGAGGGCCACCTGGTCTGCGGCAAGTGCCGCAACTGCCAGGCGGGCCGCCGTCACCTGTGCCGCGCGACGGTGGGGCTCGGCGTCGGCAGGGACGGGGCGTTCGCGGAGCTCGTCGCGCTGCCCGCCGCCAATGTGTGGGTGCACCGCGTCGCCGTGGACCTCGACGTGGCCGCGATCTTCGACCCGTTCGGCAACGCGGTGCACACCGCGCTGTCCTTCCCGCTGGTCGGGGAGGACGTGCTGATCACCGGGGCGGGACCGATCGGCCTGATGGCGGCGGCCGTGGCCCGGCACGCGGGCGCCCGCAACGTCGTCGTCACGGACGTCAGCGAGGAGCGCCTGGAGCTGGCCCGCAAGGTCGGCGCGAGCCTGGCGCTGAACGTCGCCGAGACCTCGATCTCCGGGGGGCAGCGCGAACTGGGCCTGCGCGAGGGCTTCGACGTCGGTCTGGAGATGTCGGGCAACCCCGTCGCGATGCGCGACATGCTCGCCAACATGACGCACGGCGGCAAGATCGCCATGCTCGGTCTGCCGGCCGAGGAGTTCGCCGTCGACTGGTCCCGGATCGTCACCTCCATGATCACGATCAAGGGCATCTACGGCCGCGAGATGTTCGAGACCTGGTACTCCATGTCCGTGCTGCTCGAAGGCGGCCTCGACCTCGCTCCCGTGATCACGGGACGCTACGGCCACCGTGACTTCGAGGCGGCCTTCGACGACGCGGCGAGCGGCCGCGGCGGCAAGGTCATTCTCGACTGGACCTCCTGACCTCCCACACCGCGGCTGCACGCTCTCCACGGCTTAACTCCCAAAGGAATCAAGCATGTTCGACTCCGTACGCGACGACCTGCGCACCACCCTCGACGAGATCCGCGCCGCGGGCCTGCACAAGCCCGAGCGTGTCATCGGCACCCCGCAGTCCGCCACGGTCGGCGTCACCGCGGGGGGCCGCCCCGGCGACGTACTGAACTTCTGCGCGAACAACTACCTCGGCCTCGCCGACCACCCCGAGGTCATCGCCGCCGCGCACGAGGCCCTGGACCGCTGGGGCTACGGCATGGCGTCCGTGCGCTTCATCTGCGGCACGCAGGAGGTGCACAAGGAGCTCGAAGGGCGCCTGTCCGGGTTCCTCGGCCAGGAGGACACCATCCTCTACTCGTCCTGCTTCGACGCCAACGGCGGAGTCTTCGAGACGCTGCTCGGCGCCGAGGACGCGGTCATCTCCGACGCGCTCAACCACGCGTCGATCATCGACGGCATCCGGCTCTCCAAGGCCCGCCGCTTCCGCTACGCCAACCGCGACATGGCGGACCTGGAGCAGCAGTTGAAGGAGGCCTCCGAGGGCGGGGCGCGCCGCAAGCTGATCGTCACCGACGGCGTCTTCTCCATGGACGGGTACGTCGCCCCGCTGCGGGAGATCTGCGACCTCGCCGAGCGCTACGACGCCATGGTGATGGTCGACGACTCGCACGCCGTCGGCTTCGTCGGTCCCGGCGGACGTGGTACGCCCGAGCTGCACGGCGTCATGGACCGCGTCGACATCATCACCGGCACCCTCGGCAAGGCGCTCGGCGGCGCCTCCGGCGGCTACGTGGCGGCGCGCGCGGAGATCGTCGCGCTCCTTCGCCAGCGCTCGCGCCCTTACCTCTTCTCGAACACCCTCGCCCCGGTGATCGCGGCGGCCTCGCTGAAGGTCATCGACCTCCTGGAGTCGGCGGGCGACCTGCGGGAACGGCTCGCCGCGAACACCGCGCTCTTCCGCTCGCGGATGACGCAGGAGGGTTTCGACATCCTGCCCGGCGACCACGCGATCGCCCCGGTGATGATCGGCGACGCCTCGGTCGCGGGACGGATGGCCGAGCTGCTCCTGGAGCGTGGCGTGTACGTGATCGGCTTCTCGTACCCCGTGGTGCCGCAGGGCGCGGCCCGTATCCGCGTCCAGCTGTCGGCCGCGCACTCCACGGACGACGTGAACCGTGCGGTGGACGCCTTCATGGCGGCGCGGGCGGAGCTGGACGCTTCGGGTGCCTGAGCGTCTCCACGGGTGCTTGAGCGCCTGCACAGGTGCCTGAGCACCCACGGGGCCCGAGCGCCCACGGGCCTGAGCACCCACGGGTGCCTGAGCAGCCACGGTTCTGAGCGCCCACGGGCGCCCGTGGGCTTGGCCGGACCGCTGGTGTCGGTGAGGTCCGCGGTTTGGGACAATCGACCCCATGATCGAAGCGCGGCGGCTGCACATCCTCCGTGCGGTGGCCGACCACCGCACGGTGACGGCCGCTGCCGCCGCGCTCTACCTCACGCCGTCCGCGGTCTCCCAGCAGCTGACCGCCCTGGAGCAGGAGACCGGTCACCGCTTGGTCGAGCGGGGTGCACGCGGGGTCCGTCTCACCCCGGCGGGCGAGATCCTGCTCTCCCACACGAACGCGGTCCTCGCCCAGCTGGAACGGGCCGAGGCGGAGCTCGCCGCGTACAGCTCGGGTGAGGCGGGGACGGTGACGGTGGCCTCCTTCGCCACGGGGATCGCCCTGGTGGTCGGTCCCGCTCTCGCCCGTCTCTCGTCCGGTGCGCCCGGGATACGCGTGCGGGTGCAGGACGCGGAGGGCGACGCGAGCCTGCCGATGGTCCTGGACCGGCAGGTGGACGTCGCCGTGGCGGTGGAGTACCGGGGCGCGCCGGGTGCGGACGATCCGCGCCTGACGCGGGTCCCGTTGTACGTCGAGCCGTTCGACGCGGTGCTCCCCGAGACGCATCGCCTCGCCGAGTCGGAGCGCGTGCCGCTCGCGGAGCTCGCCAAGGACGCGTGGATCGGGCCCTTCGCGGGCAACCCCTGCCATGACGTGGTGATACTCGCCTGCGAGGCCGCGGGCTTCCAGCCCCTGCTCGAACACTGGTCGGACGATTTCCGGGCGGTGGTCGCGCTTGCCTCGGCGGGCATGGGCGTGGCCCTGGTGCCGCGGTCGGCGCTGCGCGGCATGGACGTCTCGGGGGTGGTGATCCGCCCGGTGGAGGGCGTCGCTCCCACCCGCCGGGTTTTCGCGGCGGTGCGGTGCGGAGCGGAGGAGCATCCGCTGATCCGCCCGGTGCTCGACGCGCTGGGGGAAGCGGCGGGGTAGCGGCGGGTAATGGCGGGGCAGCGGTGGCGACCGGCCCGCGGCCCGGCCCCGTCGGCGGTGCGCCCCGACGGGACAGGGCCGGGTGCGGACGCCGGCGGGACGGTGGCTACATCCAGAGGCCGTCCAGGAACGGGTAGACGTCGATGAGCCTGGCCGGGCCCTGGATGAGCTTGTCCTCGGAGACGACGACGAACTCGTCGCCCTTGGTGAGGAAGTAGTGGGCGGTGGAGTCGGCGACGGCCGTGCTCGCCGCGTCCGGGCCGAACCCGAAGGCCTCGGGTGCGGCCGTCAGCAGGAACTGCTGGTGGTAGGAGCCACGCCACAGGTGCACCTCTGCGGGATCCACGGTGCAGCTGTCCTTCTGGCCGAAGACCACAAGCCGCCCGCCGTCGTTGCCGAAGGCGGTGACATCGCACAGTTCGCCGACCGCCTGCAGGAGTTCGGGGTGCAGGATGTTCTCCGCGTCGTGGACGGGGCCGTGGCTCTTGTCGGAGAACTCGACGGCCTGGTCCCGCATGAAGCCCAGGTAGGTGTGGCCGCTGTGCTCGGCGGCCGGGCCGACTGCTTCGAAGCCGTCGCTGAACGGCTTGGGCAGGTGCGGGAACTGATCGGCGATCTTCCTCGGACCTCCTTCGATGCCGCGCCGCTTGGAGAAGCGGATGAACTCGTCCCCGCGGAAGCCGTCGAAGCGCACGTAGGGCGTATCGCTGTCCGGGATGGCCTTGGCCGCCGACTCGAAGATGCCGCCGCCCGCGTCGAGCGCCTGCTTGGTCGCGCCGCTCAGGGAGCCGAGTACGGTGCCCAGGACACCGCCGCTGGAGGAGACGACGGTGGCCGTCAGCGCGTCGAATCCCTTGGCCTCGCCCCGGCCGGGCACCCGTTCGAGGATCCACTGCTGGGCGGTGCGGGGGCCCAGGGCGGGCTTGGCCGCCTGCTCCAGGGGCGCGTCCGGCGCACTGCTGTCGTTGCGGACGGAGAGTAAATGACCGCTGTTCACGTTGACCAGCGTGTACCGGTCGTCGCCGATCTCCACAGGCCGCCACAGCTGGGACACAAGGAGATCCTGCCGGGTCTCCGCCGGACACTGCTGCACCTGCGAGCCCGCGCGCCCGCGGCCGGTCATGATGTCCATGCGCAAGGTGCTGTGCACGCTCTGCAGCGTCCAGGCGTCCTCCCTCGCCGCGTTGGGCCGCAGATGCCACAACTGGCTGTACCGGGCCGTTCCTTGCGGGTGCAACTCCTGCTGTACGACCGGCACGCTCTGTGCGGTCTTGGCTCCCTGCACTCCCGCGTACAGCCCGCTCTCCTCGTTCTTGAGCAGGTAGATTCCCTCGGACAACGCAGACATTTGTCAACCTCCGTGGAAGACGGACAGTGATCCCCCCGCGTGTGCGCCTCACAGAGTAGGAGGTGAGACCGATTACCGATACGGGCTGATTTCGGCTGCTCTTCACCCCTCAATTACCGGGGCGTGCGGCAGCCGTTCATACGGACGTCGACCCAGGTGGCGACAACTCTCCCCGTCGGCACGTCCGTTGGGGGAACGCACGGCGGGGCGGGACGCGCCGGGGGCGCGGGGGCCGGTTCTCGCCTGTGACGCCGTCTCAGCTGCCGACCGGGGCTCTATTTGCTATTGGGATTCCCTCTGCTTGCTCTCGGGATCTCTCCGCGTCAGCCCGCCGGAGACCGGCGCGGTGCCGAGATCGCCGTCCCCGTCCTCGTGGCGCAGGACCCAGTCGTCGAGGTCGCGTGCCGCTTCCAGCGGGTTGCCCGCCGTATAGGCCCGCCACCAGCCCGCATCACCGGGATCCGCGACGGTGCCACCGCCTTCGAGTTCCTTCCGGAAACAGGACTCTGCGGCGGCGAAGCGCGCTCGCGCGCTCTGCGGCTCCACGCCCAGAACGTCGCCGATGCGCTGCCAACTCGCGCCGCCCAACCGCTCGCACACGGCGGCGGCCTCGAAGAACCGGTGTGCCGCCCTGAGCACGCCGGCGGCGTCGGCCAGCACCGAGCCGGGGGAGCGGGCGGTGCCGTCGGGGCGCAGTTCGTGTTCGCCGACCGGTACGGCGGCGCGCGCGAGACCGGCCAGTTCGCACGCCTCCTGGGCCATCGCCAGCCGGGCTCGCGCCGCCTCCGTGTACGGCGACTCGGTGGCGTCGGAGTCCTCGTCCGCCATGCCGGCCGACCTCAGCCGCGTACGAAGTAGAGGACGGTCATCGTCACGGCCGTGGTGAGGATGATGCTCCGCAGCAGCCGGGCGGAGAGACGCCGTGCGAAGTGGGCGCCGACGAAGCCGCCCGCCAGCGCGCCGACGAACATCGGGGCGAGGACGCGCGGAGCGTCGAGCGCGTCCGACGCGACGAGGAGCAGTGCGGTCGCGCTGAGATTGATGGCCGCGATCTGGGTGATCCGCATCGGATTGCTGACGGCGGCGTCGAGGCCGAGGCCGATGCCCCACAGGGCGAACATCATGATGCCTACGGCTCCGCCGAAGTATCCGCCGTACAGCGCGAGCAGGAACTGGCTGACCAGAACGGCTCGCGGACTCATGCCGAGCTGGCGGCCGAGCGCGCCGCTGATCGTGCGGGACAGGAGGCGGCCGAAGGCGAGAACCACCGTGGCGAACGCGAGCAGCCACGGCACGGCGGCGTCGAACGAGGCCGCGGGGAGGGTGAGGAGCAGGGTGGCGCCGAGCCCGCCCCCGATCACGCTGACCGTGGTCAGGGCTGTCGTCGACGTCGCTCCGAGCGGGGCGAGTTCGCGTCGGTAGACCCATCCGCTGGCCACGGCTCCCGGCACCAGGGCGATGGTCGACGACGCGTTCGCCGTCACCGGGGAGAGGCCGACGGCGACCAGAGCGGGCAGTGCCACGAACGTGCCTCCGCCGCCGACGGAGTTCAGCGCTCCGGCGGCCATGCCTGCGATCAGGACCAGCAGAATCTCGGACACCCGCCGAGCATCGCCCCGTGACGGGTGGGTCCACAATGCGTAATCGATGTACCCAGCCTTAGGCTGTGCCATAGGCTCATGAGGTGCGCTACGACCTCGACGATCTGCGGCTCTTCCTCGACACCGTGACGGAGGGGTCGATCACGGCAGGCGCCCGCCGGATGCATCTGAGCCTGCCTTCGGCCAGCGCCAGGGTCCGCTCCCTTGAGCAGCAGGCCGGTGTGGCACTCCTGATCCGCGGCAGGAGGGGTGTGCGCCCCACCCCGGCGGGGACCACACTGGCCCGGCACGCGCGCGAGGTACTCGCCCAGACCGTCCGGCTCGAAAGCGCCGTCGCGAGCTATACGAGATCCCCGACCGCGCCCCTGACACTCCTGGGCGGCGGTTCCGCGGTGCACAGGCTCGTACCGCAGGCGCTCGTCTCGTTCCTCCGGGCGCACCCCGACGTCGACGTCAGGGTCTCCGAGAGGCGCACCCCGCAGATCGTGCGGATGCTCGTCGACGGCGAGGCGGACCTGGGCATCGTCCTCGACGACGAGGCACGCGACTGCGGTCTCGCCATGGAGCCCCTCGGTGACGACTCCCTCGTGGTGGTCGGCCAGGCCGGAGGGATCCTGGCGGGCCGTACGTCGCTGACCTACAGCGAGGCCGCCGAACACCCGCTCGTCGGGCTCGACGCCGCTGCCTCGCTGCGTCGCTGGATCGAGAGACACGTGGGCCCCCACGCACCCGTGGTCCGCTACCGCACCACGGTCGCCGATCTCAATGTCCTGGTCGCCCTGGCGGCGGCGGGCGTCGGCCTCGCGATCGTCCCACGCCGCGTGATCGACCCCACCCAGCCCCTGGACGTGTGCGACCTCCAGGACCCCTGGGCCCGGCGCCACCACCTGCTGGCCTGGGGCGCCAAGAACGGCCCCGCGTCCCCGGCGACAGAGGCGCTGGCCGACCATCTGCGCAAGGCGTCCACCTCGGAGCCCATGCTGCCGGGCCATCGGGTGGCCGAGTGGGGGTGAACGGGCGGGTGCAGGGTGCAAGGTGCCGGGTGGCGGACTGTGGCGGCAACTGCTGGTTGCCGAGAGGACCCAGGCCGACGGCCGCCCCATGCTGGTCCGCAGTACCACCTCTACTGGTTGCCGAGAGGGCTCAGGCCGACGGTCGCCCCCATGCTGGTCCGCAGTGCCACCTCTACTGGTTGCCGAGAGGGCTCAGGCCGACGGTCGCCCCCATGCTGGTCCGCAGTGCCACCTCTACTGGTTGCCGAGAGGGCTCAGGCCGACGGTCGCCCCCATGCTGGTCCGCAGTGCCACCTCTACTGGTTGCCGAGAGGGCTCAGCTCGACGGCCGCCCCGTGCTGGCCCGCAGCACCACCTCGCCCCGCACCCGCTCCACCCGTGACCTCGCACCCCGCTCACGGAGCGCCAAAGCGAGTACATCCCGCCCCATCCGCGTCAACGGCAGCGCCACCGTGGTCAGCGGCGGTGTCAGTTCTCCGACCAGGGGGATGTCGTCGAAGCCCGCGAGCGACACGTCGTCCGGCACGCGCAGCCCTCGCTCCCGCAGCGCGCCGAGGGCCCCCACGGCCATCACGTCCGTCACCGCGAAGACGCACGTCGGCCGCCGGCCCCGGCGCAGCAGTTCGGCCGCCGCCGCATGACCCCCGTCGCGAGTGAAGGCACCCTCCACGATCCGCTCCGGAGGCAGGGGCACCCCCGCGTCGGCCAGCGCCGCGCGGAACCCGGCCAGGCGGTCCGCGACCGTGGTGAGCCGTTCGGGGCCTGTGAGGACGGCGAACTCCCGGTGGCCCAGGGCGAGCAGCGCCCGCGCCAGAGCCCCCGCCCCCGCCCGGTTCTCGGGCTGCACCGTGTCCACGCGCAGACTGCGGTGCCTGCTGATCACGGCGACGCGGCCCCCGTCACGCATGTAGGGAGCGAGCTCCGACTCCAACGCCCTTTCCCACGTGGGGTCCTGGAAGCCCGAGCCGATGAGCAGGATCGCGCGGGCCCGCTGTGCCCGCAGCATCGAGACGTACGCGATCTCCCGCGCCGGGGCGCGGAAGGTGCTGCCCAGCATGACC
This sequence comes from Streptomyces sp. NPDC031274, assembly GCF_055570235.1. Taxonomy (NCBI): domain Bacteria; kingdom Bacillati; phylum Actinomycetota; class Actinomycetes; order Kitasatosporales; family Streptomycetaceae; genus Streptomyces; species Streptomyces sp. NPDC031274. Next base: position 129,874 of record NZ_JBVIHP010000002.1, read on the forward strand.
AGTACATCCTGCTCGGCCGCCGCCGCCATCACCCCGCTCGCGATCGCCGCGAAGTAGGGGTCGCCGACGTCGTGGCAGATGACGCCGACGGTGTTGTTCGAGGAACTGGCGAGCGCCTGCGCATGGGCGTTGGGGATGTACCCCAGCTGCTCCGCCGCTTCGAGCACCCGGCGCCGCAGGTCCTCGCGGACGCGGGTCGTGCCGTTCAGGGCCCGTGACGCGGTGGCCGGGGAGACCCCGGCGGTTCGGGCCACCGAGTGCAGAGTGACATGCGGCCCGTGTTCACGGCCGCGCCCCGGTGCGGGTAGCTGCTCACGGGGCTGCCCCGAGCCGGCTCTCCCCGCTCCGGCCGCCTGCTCCCCGTACCCGCGCCCGGCTCCGGCTTTCTCTACACGGGACCGCCCCGCTCCGGGTTCCTGCTCGCGCCCTAGCGCCCGCACCGCGCCCCCTTCGTCTCGCGCCGCGAAACTTCGAGCCGACCTATTGACCCTGCGGTCAGCCAGTCATTAGCGTGGCGGACACCTTATCAGAAAGCGCTTTCTGAAAGCGGTTTCCGCACCACCGAAGCTCCGCAACTACCTCCGAAGTTCGCTGAATGCCAGGGGAGTTCACCGTGAGCCAGAGTGCACTACAGGCAACTCCCGTGAAGACAGCGGGCGTCGCCGAACGCAGCAGCCCGACTCTGCGGCAACGTACCGCCGACGCCGCCGAGAAGAGCTGGCGTCCGCTCGTCCTGCTGCTCGTCTGCTTCGGGGCCTGGTGGCTGATCGCCGCCACCGAGATGGTCGAGGCGTACCTCGTGCCCTCACCCGGCGCGACCCTCGACGTCATCCTCGACAAGCCCGACTATCTGTGGCAGCACACCTGGGTCACCACGTACGAGACCCTGCTCGGCTTCATCATCGCCGTGGGCGTCGGCATTCTGTCCGCGGTCGTCATGGTCTACTCGACGACCGTCGAGAAGACGCTCTACCCGATCCTCCTCTTCGCCCAGGTCGTGCCCAAGATCGCGATCGCCCCGCTGTTCGTCGTCTGGCTCGGCTTCGGCATCGCTCCCAAGATCCTCATCGCCGTTCTGATCGCCTTCTTCCCCGTCGTCATCTCGATGGTGACCGGGCTGAAGGCCGTCGACCCGGAGATGCTCCAGCTCTCCGCCACCATGGGCGCGCGCCCTTGGCAGACCTTCCTCAAGATCCGCTTCCCGGCGTCCCTTCCGCACCTGTTCTCCGGCCTGAAGGTGGCCGTCACCCTCGCCGTCACCGGTGCCGTCGTGGGCGAGTTCGTCGGCGCGAACGAAGGTCTCGGCTATGTGATCCTCCAGGCCAACGGAAACCTCGACACCCCGATGCTCTTCGCGGGGCTCCTCGTCATGTCGCTGATCGGCGTCGTCCTCTTCGTGCTCGTCGAGATCGCCGAGAAGCTGCTTCTGCCGTGGCACGCGAGCCGCAGGGACGTGGCCGCCACCACGACGTACTGACAACACTCGGCACAGCACGCCCTACTGACACCCACCACGCGGTGCCGGCGCACCCACCCCGCCATGTCCGATGCTCGACGTACGCGAGAAGGGCTGTTCCATGCACCCGCGCAGACTGCTCACCGGCCTCGTCCCCCTGGCCCTCGTCGCGGTGACCGCGACGGCCTGCGGCGGCGATGACGACAAGACGAGCACCAGCGACTCCGGCAAGAAGCTCGACAAGGTGACGCTGACGCTCAACTGGTATCCGTACGGCGAACACGCGCCGTTCTACTACGGCGAGAAGCAGAAGATCTTCGAGAAGCACGGCATCGACCTGGACATCAGGGCGGGCCAGGGCTCGCAGAAGACCGTGCAGGCCACCGCCGCCGGGCAGACCGACTTCGGCTGGGCGGACACCCCGGCGGTGCTCGCTGGCGTCGACCAGGGCGTCAAGGTCAAGAGCCTCGGGGTCTTCCTCCAGACGACGCCCGCCTCCGTGCAGTTCTTCGACGCGCAGGGCATCGACGCGCCCGCCGACCTCAAGGGCAAGATGATCGCGGGTACGGCGGGCGACGCGCTCACCAAGACCTTCCCGATCTTCCTGGAGAAGAACGGCATGGAGATCTCCGACGTCAAGGTCCAGAATACCGACCCGGCGGGCAAGATCGCCGCGGTGATCTCCGGCAAGACGGACGCGCTGCTCGGGTACGCGAGCGACCAGGGACCCACCATGCAGAACAAGGCCAAGAAGGACGTCTCGTATCTGCGCTTCTCCGAGAACGGCCTCAACTTCTACTCCAACGGCCTCATCGCCGGGCCCAAGACCCTTCAGGGCGACGGCGATCTGGCCAAGCGCATGACCGCCGCCGTGAGCGAGTCCTGGGCAGCCGCCGAGAAGAGCCCGGAGCCCGCGGTCGCCGCGATGGAGGGCGCGTCCGAGCAACTGCCGCCCAAGGACGTGCTGTCCGAGCAGTTCAAGACGACGCTGACGCTCCTGCACACCGACGCCACGAAGGGGAAGGCACCGGGCGTCAACACGGAGGCGGACTGGCAGCAGACCATCGACGTCTTCTCGAAGGCGGGCATGGTCAAGGAGGCCAAGCCCGTCGCGGAGTACTGGGACGCGGCCAAGGGGATCAAGGGCTGAGGGGCGGCAGGGGAATGACGAAGGACGCGACTCTCAAGATGAGTGACGGCCCACGGACGACAGGCGATCCACATACGAGGGCGGGGAAGGCGAGGCCGTCCGCGGTGCGCCTCGACGACGTCGCCGTCCGCTTCCGTACGAAGAAGAAGGACGTCACGGCGTTGCAGGACGTTTCGCTCGACGTCGGCGCGGGCGAGTTCGTGGCGATCGTCGGGCCTTCGGGGTGCGGCAAGTCCACGCTCCTGAAGCTGGTCGCCGGGCTGCTCGCGCCCTCGTCGGGCGACGTGCTCCTCGGCGGCGAGCCGGTGCGCGGGCCGCGCCGCGACATCGGCTACGTCTTCCAGCGTGCCGCGCTCCTGGACTGGCGCACGGCGCGCCGCAACATCCTGCTCCAGGCGGAGATGCGCAAGATACCCGGCGCCGAAGCACGCGCGCGTACCGACGAGTTGATCCGCATGACGGGACTCGACGGCTTCGACGACGCCTATCCGCACGAACTGTCCGGCGGCATGCAGCAGCGCGTCGCGCTCTGCCGCGCACTCCTCCACGAGCCACCGGTGCTGCTCATGGACGAACCCTTCGGGGCGCTCGACGCCCTCACCCGCGAGCAGATGAACGTCGAGCTGAACCGCATCTGGCGCGAGACCGGAACCACGGTCCTCCTGGTGACCCACTCGATCCCTGAGGCCGTCTATCTCGCGGACCGCGTGGTCGTGATGAGCCCGCGCCCCGGCACGGTGGAGGAGATCATCGACGTCGGCCTCCCCGCCGAGCGCTCGTACGCGACGACGCTGGCGACAGCCGAGTTCGGCGAGGCCACCGGACGCATCCGCGAGCTTCTGGGGGCGGTGTCGGTGCACGAGTGAGGCCTGAGCCGCGGCTTCCGGAAGATCGCCGGAAGCTGCTGATGTTTGCCACGCGTTTCATATTCGGGATAGCGTGCCAAATATGGTACGCGATGATGTCGATGAGCGGCTCGCCGCCCGCCTCGCCGAGCTGCGGGCGGAACGCGGCTTGTCCCTGGGCGACTTGGCGGACCGCAGCGGCGTGAGCCGCTCCACCCTGTCGCGCGCCGAACGCGCGGAGATCAGCCCCACCGCGTCGCTCCTGAACCGGCTCTGCGCGGTCTACGGGCGCACGATGTCGCAGCTCCTGAGCGAGGTGGAGGCCGAGCCCGCGCAACTGGTGCGCGCGGCCGAGCAGAGCGTGTGGACGGACGGCGCATCCGGCTTCGTACGGAGGTCGGTGTCGCCGCCGCACGCGGGGCTGCGCGGCGAACTCGTCGAGGGCCGCCTGGAACCGGGCGCGGACGTCGCGTACGACCGACCTCCCGTACCCGGCCTCGAACAGCACATCTGGGTGCTCGACGGAACGCTGGAGATCACCGTGCAGGGCGAGACACACGCCTTGGACGCCGGGGACTGCCTGCGCTTCCGGCTCTGGGGGCCGACACGGTTCCGGTGCCTGGGGGAGCGGGCCGTGCGGTACGTCCTTGTGGTGGTCGCGCGATGAGGGCGGAACGGGCGACTGCGACGCCGACGCGCCTCACCGCGGATGAACTGGCCCAATGCGCCGACGACTTGGGGGAACTGCTCGCCGACGTCGTGGACGGCGGCGCCTCCCTCGGCTTCCTCACGCCCCTCGATGGGGCAGCCGCCGCCGACTGGTGGCGGGGCCTGGCACCGGCGGTGGCGGACGGGCGGCTCGCCGTCTGGGCCGCGCGCGACGCGGGGCGGGTCACCGGGACGGTCAGCGTCGGCTTCGTGGACAAGCCCAACGGCAGGCACCGCGCCGAGATCCTCAAGCTGATGGTCCACACGTCCGCGCGCGGTCAGGGCCTCGCCCGCACCCTCCTGGCCACGGCGGAGCAGGCGGCGGCCGACGCGGGCGTGACCCTCTTGATCCTGGACACGGAGACAGGAAGCCCCGCCGAAACCCTCTATCGGAACGGGGGTTGGACGGCAGCCGGGGTCATCCCCGACTACGCGGCCGATCCGGCCGGGGTGCTCCACCCGACGACACTCTTCTTCAAGAAGACAGGTCTTTGAGAAGACGGGTCTCCAAGAAGACGAGCGGTCAGAGCGAGCGCGCCCCGGCCGGACCCGGCACATCAGTACCGCAGTGCCGCCAGATACCGGTAGCTGTTACGAGCCGTGGCGAACGGATCGGTGGGGGTGTCGTGCTCCACCAGCCACTGCTTGACGCCGCCCACGTGCGCGTGGTCGAACATCGCGGCGAAGTCCAGCGTCCCCGAGCCGACATCGGCGAAGCCGCCGTCCGGCGCCATGTCCTTCACATGGAGCGCGGGGAACCGCCGACGGTGCCGTACGAAGTACGACGCCGGATCCCCGCCGCCCTTCGCCGCCCAGTACACATCCAGTTCGAAGCCGACCAGATGCGGGTCGGTCTCGGTCAGGAGGATGTCGTACAGGCTCCTGCCGTCCACCACCACATGGTCCGTGCCGTGGTTGTGGAACAGGACCGGGCCAAGGCCCGCGTCGCGCGAGGCCTGGCCGATGCGGTTGAACTGCCGTGCGGCTTCCCGGAATCCGTCCGGCGTGTGCAGCGCCCCGGGCAGGCTCGGCACCACCGGCCACTTCGCGCCGAGGGTGTGCAGATCCTCCAGGGCCTGGGGCAGACCGCTGCCCTTGAGCGTGTCGTACGCGACGTGCTCAAGGACCGCCCTCAGGTCCACCGCGTCGAGCATCCTACGGATGTCGGCCGCGCCGTACCCGTGCCGACCGCTCACGCCCACGGTCGCGTAACCGATGTCGGAGAGGCGCTCCAGCGTGCCCGCGAAGTCCCGTGCGAGGACATCGCGCATTGTGTAGAGGTGCATGCCGATGCCGCCGCGCGGAATGCGCTGGCACCCTGACGCCTCACCCGCGCGCGCGGGCAGTGCGGTCCCGACCGCTGCCGCGAGCCCCATCGACGTACCGAGAAAGGCTCGTCTGGTCCCGTTCAGGCCGGTTGTCTTTCCGCTCGGACCGTTTCTCTTCATGGCCACCCCCTCACTTCGCCGTGATCCGGACCGCGCCGGTCGTCGTGTCGCCCTTGTCGTCGGTGACGGTCAGATGCGCCGTGTACGACCCCGCGCGCGCGTACGTGTGCTCGGCGCTGCCGCTCTCCGTGCCGGAGGGCTTGGCGTTGTCGCCGAAGTCCCAGTGGTACGAGGCCGCGGTGCGGCCCGTCGGGAGCTTCACCGTGCTCGTGAGCTTGACGGCGAGCGGCGCCGTGCCACCGCCCGGGTCCGCCTTGACCGTCACCTTCGCGCCGGTCTTCTTCTCGACGCCGGGGCCGTTGAAGCGCAGCCAGTCGAGGGTGAGGAGATCGGCCTTGTCGGACGACCACTCGGGGTTGGTGAAGACGGCGTACAGCTTCGTCGTCCCGTCGTGGCGGGCCAGTTCGGCGGTCGGCGAGATGAAGTTGCCCCAGCCGCCCGTGTTCGGCACGGTCACCTTGCCGAGCAGCTTGCCCGTCGGAGACCCGGCGCGGAACTCGATGTCACCGCCGAGACCGCCCGAAGCCGTGCCCACGGTCACGGAGTCGACGCCCTTGAGGTTCACGGGGTCGAAGGAGACCCAGTCGCCGTCCTCGATCTCGATGAGCCGCTTGCCGCCGGACGCGTCCGCGCGGTCACCGGTGTCCACACCTCCGTGCGCCCCACCGGTGGCGGTGCGGTGCTCGGCCTCGCGGAAAGAGGTCCGCAGCGTCAGGGATGCGGAACCCGTCAGGGCGGGCACTCCGGACGCGCCCTTGTCCTCGTACTGGGCGGTGATCCCGTAGTAGAGATTCTGGCCAGGTCCGTGGCTGTCCCCGGCGTCCGTCACGATCTCGCCCGCGCAGCCGGTGTAGTTGTCCAGCGGGTGCAGATGGGCGTCGTGCCCGAGCTGGGACTGGACGACGACCCGCTTGCAGTCGATCTTCCCGTCCTCCTTGTCGGTCACCTTGATCTTGAACGGGATCGTGTCCCCGAAGCTGAACGTCCCGCCGTTGGGCGGCTGCTGGATCGTCACCACGGGACGGGTGTTCCCGACGGTGACCTCCTGCACGGCCAGACCGCTCAGACCGTCCGGGCCCGTCACCTTCAGCCGCGCGCTGAACTGCCCCTTCTTGGTGTAGGTGTGGGTCGGGTCGGCCTCGGTCGAGTCGGTCGTGCCGTTGCCGTCGAAGTCCCACGCGTACGTGACGGGCTTGTCGCCCGGCAGTCCCGAACCCTCACTGGAGAATGCGACCTTGAGCGGGGTGCCACCGTTGTCCGGAGTGGCCTTCACACGGGCGTCCGGCAGCCGCCCGTCCGCCACGTAGTCGATGCGGTAGATGCCCGCGCCCTCGTTGCTGCCGCCGCGGCCCGTGCCGCTGCCGAGCCCGAAGTCGATGACGTACATCGCGCCGTCAGGCCCGAAGTCGGCGTCGAAAGGCTGGTTCCACTTCATGTCCGGGAAAATGGAGTTGATCGAGTTCAGGTCGCCCGCCTTCGCGGGGTCGAAGCGCGGATCGTTGAACGTCTGGTCCTTCTCCTGCATCGAGAAGACCTTGAACCACTGCCGCGTCAGCTCGTAGTTGAACCACTTCCCCTCGAAGTACTCGGGGAACTTGGTCTTGTACGTGTTGTCGGCGTCGTAGTCGTAGACGGGACCGCTCATCGGTGCGCCGCCCCCCGTGCCGAGTTCGGGGAACTCCGCGGAGGCGGAGTAGGCGTACCAGACGTCCGCGGGCTGCGCCGGCGGCAGCTCGCGCAGACCCGTGTTGTTCGGGGAATCGTTCACGATCTTCGCGCAGTCGAATTTCGCGCCCGACTTCTTCGTCGCGAAGTCGTAGTCGTTGAACGGGGTGTTGTTGCCGACGCAGTAGGGCCAGCCGTAATTGCCCGCCTTGGTGATGCGGTTGAACTCGACGGTCCCCTCGGGGCCGCGGTCGGCGACGGCAGCCCTCGCGTCGGGCCCGTAGTCCGCCATCAACAGGGCACCGCTCAACGGGTCCGTGGTGATGCGGAAGGGGTTGCGCATGCCCATCGCGTAGATCTCGGACCGGGTCTTGTCGGTCCCCGGCGCGAAGAGATTCCCCTCCGGCACGGAATACGTACCGTCGTCCTTCGGCGTGACGCGCAATACCTTGCCGCGCAGGTCGTTCGTATTGCCCGAGGTGCCTTGCGCGTCCCAGGCGCGGCGGCCTTCGCGTTCGTCGATCGGGCTGAATCCGTCCGACGCGAACGGATCGGTGTTGTCACCGGTCGCGATGTACAGATCACCCTTCTTGTCGAAGGCGATCGAGCCCGCCATGTGCGAGTTCGCCCGGCCCTCACCACGCAACGTGGGAATGGTCAGGAGCCGCTTCTCCGTCGCCGGATCGACCTTTCCGTTCGCTTCGGTGAAGCGGGAGAGATTGATGTGTTTCTCGGTCTTGTCGGAGTTCAGGAGATAGATCCAGTGGTTGTCCTGGAACTTGGGGTCGAGCGCGAGGCCGAGCAGCCCGTCCGACTGACTCGTCATCTCGGGCGCGTAGTCGAAGTCGAGCGCCGTGGAGACCTTCAGCGTCTCCTGGTCGATGATCTTCAGCTTGCCGGTCCGCTGGATGAAGAACACCCGGCGGTCGGGGGCGACGGCCAGCTCGAAGGGGTCGGCCAGATCGTTGGTGGCGAGCGGCGTGCGCTGGAAGGCGCCGGTCTTGGTGGCGGTGCAGTCACCGGGCTTGTTGCCGGCGGCCCACTCGATGCCGCCGAGAAGGTGCTTGAGGAAGCCCTCTTCCTGGAAGGCCGACTTGTTGTGCCCGCCCGCCGTGTACCAGGAGCGGCCGCCGTCGTAGTTCTGGCACCAGGACCACGGCTGGTCGACGCCCTCGTCGAGACCGGTGACGCCGTCACGCACCTTGACCTGCGCGAGCGTGTGCACCTTCCCCGTCGGATTGGCGCGCCAGTTGTACCACTCCTCCGTGCGCTCCCAGAGCTCCGGAAGTCCCTTGGTGGAGGGGTGCGCGTGGTCGAGTACCTTGATCCGCCCGGTCTGCACCTCGGGGTGCTTGTCGAAGATCGCGCCGACCAGACCCTCGTACCAGGTCCAGTCCCGCTCGCTGGCCGATGCCGAGTGCAGCCCGACCCAGCCGCCGCCCGCTCGGACGTACTTCTGGAAGGCCGCGCGCTGCTCGGCGTCGAGCAGATCGCCCGTCTGTGGGGTGGAGTTGGTGTTGTTGAAGACGATGGCCTGGAAGCGGGCGAGATTGGCGTCGGTGAAGGCGGCCGCGTCGTCCGTGTCCTCCACCTCGAAGCCGTTCTCGCTGCCGAGCTTCTTGATGGCCTCGATGCCCGCGGGGATCGATTCGTGGTGGGAGTTCGTGGTCTTGGAGAAGATCAGAACGCGGAACGGGTCGGGTGCGGGTGCGGCTGCGGGTGCTGTTGAGGCTGCGGCTGTGGTTGCGGCCTTCGGCTCCGGATCCGCTTGTGCCGTGGCGCGGGGCGGAGCGGTGAGGCCGAGGCCGATCACGAGAGCCAGCAGGGCGATGAGCGCGAGCCAGGAGCTCGGCGTGGTGGGGCCGGGTCTCGGCCGGACGGGTCCGCGTCTGGGCGCGGTGGGACTCGTGGTACTCATGGCGCTCCCTGGGCTGGGCGGGTGGACGGCTGCCGGTAGCCGGGTGTGCGTTGAGTGCGAGTTGCGGGGTGCGGGTTGCGCGGTACGAGTTGCGCGGGTGGTTGACCTCTGGGTCTCGGTGCGCGGAGACTAGAAAGCGCTTTCTCCCTGCGCGTTGCTCAGCGTAGGTTCCGCTCTGACGGAGGGTCAATGGGTCGGAAGGGCCTGGCGTGAGAAGGGAGTCACCGAGAGGTACCGGTTGATGTACCGGTAGAGGTGCTGGTATGAGGTCGCGTGTGCGGGGGAGGGTTTCAGGGCCAGGAAACAAAGCCGTACGGAAGCCGGACAAGTGCTGTACGGAAGCCGTACCGAAACGAAACCGCCCAGCCGCACGGAAGCCGTACCGAAGCCGCACGGCAGAGCTGCATCGCAGTGCTGCACGGCAGAGCTGCACAGCACTGCTGCCCGGCAGAGCTGCACAGCACTGCTGCCCGGCAGTACGGAAGCCGTACCGAAGCCGCACAGGGGAGTCTCCCGCCATGTCTGACCACGCCTCGACACCCGCCCCCGCCGCGTACACCGCCGGACTGGTGAACGCGGCGGACGGCGTTCCCGTCGCCACGTACACCTGGCTGCCCGAAGGCGGCCGACCGCGCGCGTTCGTGCAGATCGCGCACGGCGCCGGTGAACACGGACTGCGCTACGACCGGTTCGCGCGCCACCTGATGGCGCACGGCTATGGGGTGATCGCCTCCGACCACCGGGGCCATGGCGCGACGGCGCAGGCGACGGGTGGGTACGGGGTGACGGGTTCGTCGGCCGACGCGTCTGCCGCAGGGCCCTCCTTCGACAGCTGGCGCGCCATCGTCGACGACCTCAAGGCGATCGGCGACCAGGTGCGCACCCTGAATCCCGGAACGCCGCTCTTCCTGCTCGGCCACAGCATGGGCTCGCACCTGGCCAGGGACTACGCCCAGGAGTTCCCGGACGGCCTCGCGGGCCTGATCCTCTCCGGTACGTTCCGCTCCCTGCCCGGGGTCGGCATCGAGGAGTCGATCGTCCGCCTGGAGCGCGAGATCGCCGAGGACGGCCGCGAGTCGCTCTCCTCCTACCTCCCCGAACTCTTCGCCACCTTCAACGACCGGTACCCGCACCGCACCGGATTCGAGTGGCTCTCCCGCGACGAGGCCGAGGTCGACGCGTACGTCGCCGACGAGCGCTGCGGATTCCCGTTCTCCGCCGGGCTCTGCCTGGACTGGGTGCGTGCCGTACGCAAGATGAACGACCCGCGGAACCTGGCCCGGGTCCCGGCGGACCTGCCCGTCCACATCGCTGTCGGAACCGAGGACCCCTGCAACCAGGGCATGACGCTGGTCCATGAACTCCTGGAGGACTTCCGGTACGTGGGCCTGGACGACCTCACCTGGCGGGGGTACGAGGGGGCACGCCACGAGATCCTCAACGAGACCAACAGGGACGAGGTCCAGGAGGACCTGAGCGACTGGCTGGACAAGCGGGTGCTGTGAAGGGCGTCCGGGGCGCCCCCGTCACCCGGGGCGCCCCCGTCACCCGGGGCGCCCCCGTCACCCAGGGCGCCGCCGTCACCCAGGGCGCCACTGTCAGTGGCGTTGGCTACGGTTCACGGCATGTCTCGAGCTCATGCCAAAGCCCAGGTCACGGGTGACGATGTACGCCGTATCGCACTGTCCCTGCCGGACACGACGGAGAAGATCGCCTGGAGCATGCCCACCTTCCGGGTGGCCGGAAAGATGTTCGCCACGCTTCCCGAGGACGAGACGTCCATCGCCGTGCGCTGCCCGAAGGAGGAGCGCGACGAGTTGGTCCTCGCGGAGCCGGACAAGTTCTGGATCGCCGACCACGAGGCGATGTTCGCCTGGGTGCGCGCACGGCTCTCGGCCCTGGACGCGGCCGAGCTGAAGGACGTCCTAGCCGACTCCTGGCGCCAGGCCGCCACCACCCGACTCCTTGACGCCTACCCGGAGTTGGGTCTGCCGCCGACGGGCTGAGGCGATCGGTCGCTGTCAGTGCGCCATGGCATGATCCAGGCACATGATCCGGGCACATGATCCGGGCAGGGGCGGAGGGCGAGGGTCCGCGGGACGGCGGGCCCGCCGCGCTGCCGCCAGGGGGAGGAGACAGGGGTGCCGTCAGGGGACGGGGTGGACGAGGACGGGCGCGCGCGGATCCCGGTGGAGCGGCGGGGCGAGGACGAGGACGCGGGTAAGAGCAAACGCGGAGACGCGGGCAAGGACAACGAGGCGGGCAAGGGCAACGACGCGGATAAGGGCAAGCCACCCGATCGCGCGCTCGATCGCGCACCCGTTCCCGCGCTCGATCGCGCACCTGCTCGCACCCCAGGTCGCACCCGGGATCGCGCCCCAGATCGCAAGGCCACCATGCCGATGATCACTGAGCGCGCGAGCATCTGGTCGCGGGACTTCGGGTTCTTCTTCGGCGCGCGCACAGTGGCCAAGCTCGGCGACACCATGCTGCCCGTCGCGCTTGCCGCGGGGCTGCTCCAGCACGGGCACGGTGCGGGAGCCGTCGGGCTCGCCATGGCCGCCACGACGGTCTGCTTCGCGGGCCTGGTGATCTTCGGAGGGGTCTTCGCCGACCGCTTCAGCACCCGCCTGCTGATGATCGGCGCGGACGTGGTCCGGCTCGGCACGCAGTCGGTCGCGGCCGTCCTCTTCTTCTCCGGCCACGTCGTCCTCTGGCAGATCTGCGTGATCGGCGCGGTCAACGGCGCGGCGGGCGCCCTCTTCCAGCCCGGCGTCGCCAGCACGGTCCCGCGTCTGGCCACCGACGTCCAGAAGGCCAACGGCGCGATACGGGTGGCCGAGTCGGCCGCGGCCCTGGCAGGACCGGCCGTCGCGGGCGTCCTGGTGGCCTTCGCCGCACCCGGCGCCGTCTTCGCCGCGCACGCGGGAACGTACGGACTGAGCGCCCTGTGCCTGGTGCTGCTCAGGCTGCCGCCCGCGCGCCCCGGCTCGCTCCCGCACAGCAACGGCTTCCGGGCCGATCTGGTGCAGGGGTGGCGGGAGTTCAGGTCGCGCACCTGGCTCTGGGGCGTCATAGCCATCTTCAGTGTCCTGATGATCACGACCACGGGCCCCCTGACGCCGCTCGTCGCCACGCTGGTCGTCCAGGAGCACGGCTCGGGCGCGTACGGCCTGGTGAACTCCGCCCTGGGCGCCGGCACCGTGCTCGGCGGCCTGGTCGCCCTGCGCCTGCGCCCCCGCCGCATGCTCCGCGCCGGTTCCATGGCCCTGATCGGCTACTGCGCGTTCCCGGCGGCCGTCGGCGCGCAGGCCGGCGTCCCGCTCATGGCGACCGGTGCCGCGGTCGCGGGCGCCGGGCTCTCCTTCTGGGGCGTCATGTGGGCGACGAGCGTCCAGACCCAGGTGCCGCCCGACGTCCTCAACCGCATCCACGCATACGACGTCGCGGGATCGATCGCCCTGTTGCCGGTCGGCCAGGCGCTCGCGGGCCCCGCCGCGAGCGCCTTCGGCGCGGAGCAGGTCCTCATCACGGGCGCCGTGACGACGGTCGTCGTCTGCCTGGGCCTGCTCTCGGTGCCCGCGATACGTGGATTGGTGCGGGTGGACGGGAGGGCGCCCGTCTCGGGCGGAGGACCAGCGGGCGAATCGGTGCCCGGACGCCGACCGGAGGGCCGCCCCGCGACGGGGCGACCCGACGGGGCTAAACGGGGCGATGCGAGAGCCCGTGCCGCGCGCCCAGAAAACCGGTGATCCGCTCCCGCAGAGAGCGGACGTCGAGCCCGTGCGCGGCCATGTGCTCGTCGATCTGCCCATAGCGGCGCAGCTCAGCACGGCCGACCCCAAGGCCGAGCACCCGGTGCGGGACATCGGCGAGCGCGTCGTTGGCGGCGGCGGTCGAGGTTCCGGCCAGATAGGGCTCGACCACCACGACATCGGCCACCGCCCCCGCCCCGGTCGCGCGGCGCAGGGCCTCCCGGTCGAAGGGCCGCACCGTAGTCGCGTACAGGACGGTCAGATCGAGGCCTTCACTCGCGGCGAGCACGTTGTCCAGCATCGGCCCGACGGCGATCACGACGCCGCCGCGGCCTTCGCGCACTGTGCGAAAGCGGGCCCCGTCGACCGGCAGCCCCCGGGCGTTCGACTGCACGGAGAGCCGGACGTAGACCTTGTCGTCGCCCGCGGCGACCGCGTGCCGCAGCAGGGTCTCGGCCTCGTCCGGGTGCCCTGGCACATGCACGGTCCAGCCCTCCAGGGTGTCGAGGAGCGCGACGTCGCCCGGTGACATGTGCGTAAAGCCACCGGCGGGCCAGTCGAAGGAAGCGGCGGCGCTGACCAGCACCCCGCCCACGCCCTGATGCCCGAAATCCAGCTTCACCTGCTCGAACGGCCGCTCCACGAGAAAGCTCGCGAAGGTGTGCACGACGGGCCGCAGTCCGGCAAGGGCGAGCCCGGCACCGGTCCCCACGAGCAGCTGCTCGCGGATACCGACATTGATCACCCGGTCGGGGTGCTTGCGCTGCGCCTCCGTGAACGCGTCCGCGCCGATCTCGGCGAGGACGACGGCGACGCGCGGATCCTCGTCGAGCAGCCGCGAGACGACGGGGCCGAAGCGATCACGCATGGTGTCCATGACAGAAAACCTCCGAAAGAAAAAGAATTGGAAGCGAAGACGGCCGAGGGCCTGCCGGACAACCGCAGGCCCTCGCACGGGCGCCGCCCGCGCCTGCCCCCGCGACGGACGCTCAGGTCAACTTGGGTCCGCCGACGGCCCCCTTCGGCTCGACCCGAGCCACGACCACCCGCGGCCGCCCCGGATGCGGGGCGGTGAACGCCGCGTACAAGGCGTTGTGATCACGCCCGTCGACGGTCTCGGCGGACCACCCCGCGGCCTCGAAGCGCGCGGCGATACCACCGGGCCTGGCGTGCCGGGCGGAGGCGTTGTCGATCACGACGGTGTGCAGCCGCTCGAGCCCGGAGGGCCCGGCGAAGGCGATGGCCTCGTGATTGCTGCCCTCGTCCAGCTCCGCGTCCCCGACGAGCACCCACACCCGGGCGTCGGCGATCTTTCGCGCGCCGAGCCCCAGCGCCGTCCCGACCGCGAGCGGCAGCCCATGCCCGAGGGACCCGCTCCCGATCTCGACCCCCGGCACGAGCACCCGGTCCGGATGGTGCCCCAGCGGGGAGTCGTACGCCCCGAACCCCTCCAGCCAGTCGACGGGAAGGAAGCCCTTGGCAGCGAGGACGGCGTAGTACGCCATGGGCCCGTGCCCCTTGGAGAGCAGGAACCGGTCGCGCCCCGGATCGTCCACGCGCTCGGGTGTGACCCTGAGCACCCGGTCGTAGAGAACCCAGAGCGCGTCGAGGGTGGATGTCGCGGCGGGCCCATGCTTCTCGTCGCCGGTCATGAGCCCCATGAGGCGGGACAGGTCTGCGTATCCGTACGCGTTGCCGCGTTCCGTTGTCGTCGTCATGACACAGAGCGTGCAACCTCAAGTTCCCTTGAGGTCAATAGGGCGCGAAAGGCGTGAGCGATCACGGCCCGGAGTGCGGTATTGTTTCGGTGCGCGTTCAGCCAGGGGAAAACCCCAGGTCACACGGGCACCGGGACGTGGCGCAGCTTGGTAGCGCACTTGACTGGGGGTCAAGGGGTCGCAGGTTCAAATCCTGTCGTCCCGACGGAAACGTCGCAGGTAGGGGCCATCTTCGGGTGGCCCCTACTTCGTGTTTGGGAGCAAATCTGGGAGCGGGGAGCCGCTCCCCGTGCTCCCTGGGAGCGGGAGTCTGGGAGTAACGTCAACCGGCGGTCGACGGCGGGTCGCCCGATCCGGTCGCTCCCACAGAAGATCTCCGCTGGGTGGCGTGGCGTGGGTGTCAAGGGGTCTCACCCTTCACCCCTTGTCCGAATATCCGTCAAGGGGCCGTGCTCCCACTCGACCCCTTGACGGCTTTTGCCGACCCCTTGTCTGGGTGGACTCCGTGTCTTGGCGTGCACGGCATCCAGAGGTTGAACGCGGTGGCGGGAGGCCGTGCAGGTCGCAGGGGGTGGCGGCTGGGGGTGGCTGCTCCTGTGGGTCCCCTTGGCGGGGTGCGAGTGGACGTTGGCGTCTGTAGGGCGCTGTATGGAGACGCTCGCGGTGCGTTCTCGGTCGTGCGTTTGGTGACGAGGTCCGGCTCCTGCGGGTGCGCCTGCCGAGAACTCCATCGGCGCAGTTCAAGCGGCATGTTGGTATTCGTGGAGGACTCCGCCGAGGCGGTCTCTCCGGCGCACTTTCAGTTGGGTGATTTGTGCGTGGGGGAGTGGTTCGGGGGGGCGGCACGTAGGGGGTGCTGCCTGGTCTATTGCTTGGTGGGGCCGGTGGAGGTTGTAGTGCAGTTCGAACTGGTGGAGCGCAAGGCGTAGGTGGTGCTCGTTCCAGATGAGAGTGCGGTCCAGGAGTTCGTGGCGGCAGGTCTGGACCCAGCGTTCCATGATGGCGTTCATGCGGGGGATCCGGATGCCGGTGCGTACGACTTGGATGCCGGCGGTGCGCAGGATTTCGTCGAAGAGGGCGGGGTATTTCGCGTCCCGGTCCCGGATCAGGTACACGAAGGTGGTGTTGGCGTCCGTGAGGTCCATGGCCAGGTTGCGGGCGGTTTGACTGACCCAGGCCGCGGTGGGGTGGGCTGTGGTGCCGAGGATCCGGATGCGGCGGGTGGCGTGCTCGATGACCGTGAGGATGTACTGGCGCTGCCCCGTCAAAGTCACTGTCTCGATGAGGTCGCAGGCCAGGAGAGCGTCTGCCTGCGAGCGCAGGAAGTCGGCCCAGGTGGTGGCTGCCCGATCGGGCGCGGGGTCGATGCCCTCGGCCGTGAGGATCTCCCAGACAGTGGAGGCGGCGACTTTGATGCCGAGGGCGGTGAGTTCGCCGTGCACCCTGCGGTAGTCCCACGCCGGGTTCTTACGGACCAGGCGCAGGACCAGTCTGCGGATCGAGTGGACCGTGTGCGGTCGTCCGGGCTTCTTCGGTCGGCAGGTGCAGGCGTGGCGCCGTTTGATCAGATCGCGGTGCCAGCGAAGCACGGTGTCGGGCCGGACCACTAGCCGGAGTCGACGCAGGGTCTGGCGTGGCAGGGGGATCAGCAGAGCGGCGAGGAACGCCCGGTCTGCGGGAGTGAACTTGATGCGGTCCGTGCCGAGTTGTCGCTCAAGGGCGGTGAGCTGGTGGCGTGGCGCAGGGCGAGTATCTCCGCGTCCTTGTCGCAGTCACTCAGCGGCAGCAACCGCAGCGCGGAGAACAGGTTGGTGACGGTCAAGTAAACAAGACGCAGCAACGCGAAATCATCCTGCCGCACCGTCGCTGACGCTCCTGATCTGCATGGATGACATTTCCGGCAGGCGCAGTGCTGCTCGGCAATCCCGAGGGCCTGGTCGACCTGGTGCTGTGCGGAGTCCGGCGCGGGAGAGCAGAACTCGGGTCGCCAATGGGTCGGCAAGCTCCGAAGTGGAACCAGGCGGCGAGGGCCAGCGGCGGTCGGAATTTCCCCGCCGGAGAGGAAACCGCCAACTTCTCAGTGGGCCTTTCCGTGACTTCGAGTTTCAGACTTTGAGGGCGGCGACTTCCCGCGCCCGTCCCGCCAGCTCCTTCACCGGCCGCGCGGTGGAATGCGCGCGCATCTCCCGGCGCATCGTCCCGAAGTGCTCGTCGCCGCGCGCGGAGGAGACGAGCTCGTACTCGTCCAGGAATCGGCCCCAGGAGGTGCACGCCGCATCCAGGTGTCCGTGGGCGAGCTGCCGTTGGGCCAGCAACGCGTAGGAGTGCACGCGACCCTGCCGCTCCTGTGCGGGCTGCACTTTGATGGAGTCCTGCAGTGCTTTGATGCTGCCGGGCAGGTCCCGCTCCTCGTACAGCACATGCGAGAGGTGGAAGAGCCATGCGGTGCGGTCGTATCCGCCCACGGCGTCGCGCCGGTTGTCGGCCTTCGACAGCGCGGCCTCGGCCTCGCTCAGCCGTGCGTGGGCCTGCCTGCGGTCCTTGACCATGGACGCGGCATGGGCCTGCTGACCACGCAGGAACGCGACCAGGCGCGGGCCGGCCTGTGGTGCGGCCTCGGCGGCGCTGTCGGCGAACTCAAGCCCCTTGCGGCCGTGGCGAAGGCTCGTCATCTGCAACGACATGCCGCGCAGTGTGCGGCAGTACGTCACATGGTCCCCGGCCTCATCGGCGAGAGAGAGGGCTTTGAGGTACCAGCGCTGGGCGGCGGCGTGGTCTTTTTCGTACATCGCCATCCAGCCGGTCAGATACGTCAGGTCCGAGGCTGCGGCTTTCATGTCAGCAGCGACGGGTTCTGACGCCTGCGCCTTCAGCCACGGACCGACCGTGTTCACCAGGAACGCGGCGGCCATCGGCCGCGCGTGGCCTGCACCGTCCTCATCCAGGATGTCCGCGATCCTGATCGTCGTGCGCCGCACCGAGGCGACCTGCGAGCCGCCGATCCGGGTTGTGGCCTTGCCCGGTGAGACCGGCTCGCTGGCGTGCGCTGCCGCCGTGCCGAAGACGGGCACAGCCAGCGCCGCGGTGAATACACCGGCAGCGAGAACGCCGCGTCGAGAGGGATCCATATCCGCCCTTCCCAGGTCAATCAACTCCTCAACAGTGTCGCGGTGTTCAGAGCCCCTGGCGGACGGGGGCAGGGTCAGGCCCGCCTCCTCGTGCGTGATGGGCCTGCCGAGTTTCTCCGACAGGGCGACCACCACTATCGCCCTGACCTGTTGCTTTGGCTGGTGTCCGCGAAGCCACATCGAAACGGACTGACCGCTGTAGGCCAGCGGCATCCCGGCGAGGGCGCCGATGCGGTTCACCGCGCGGGCGAGTTCTCCGCGCTGACATTGCCCCTGGTCAAGCAGGGTGGCCAGCCTGGTGTTCGGCGTACGCGGTGTGCCTGCCATGAGTGATTCTCCCGCCAGCTCCGACAGCTTTTACGGCGTTTACGTGCGCGCTCTTCTTTCACGGTACCCGCGCAGCGTGACCGGTAGTTGGCTGTACGTCAGGAACCAGACGCAACCATCACGCCCAGCCCGGGAGCCCACGGTGACCCTCACGACCACCCCCCGCCACCAGACCAGCGACCCCGTGGACCTGGCCCTCGTCGACGACGCCGTCCACCGCGCCGAAGGACTCGCCGTCGCCAACCCCAGCAGCCGTCTCGCCGACTCCGTGGCCTCCGAACTGGCCACCTACCTGGTCGCCCTCATCACGCCTGCCGAGTACCACCTGAACCGCATGCCGCGCCGCAGCCCCGCCGAGCAACGCGCTCGCGACATCCTCGCCGACAGCATCGGCCACGCCAGATCCGTCCATCACGACCAGCAGACCGGCGCCTTCACCAACCCCAGCGCCCGGCTCTACCTCCTCGCCGGGGCGTGCCGCCTGCTGAAGAACGCGATGGTGCCGTCGTGGTGAGCCGCTGGGGCGGCTACCGAGCCCGGCGCCCGGTGCGCTCCGGAGTGACCGAGACGGTCATCACCACGGCGCTGGTGTCGCTGGTCGTGATCGCCTTCAGCCTGCTCCTCATCCGCACCCTCACTGGCGCCTAACGCCTCCTCCAACTCCCGTGCCGGGCCTGACCAGCCGCCCTCGGACCTCTCCGTCCGAGGTGGTCCGGCGCGGGCCCCGCGGGCAGAGCCGCCCGCCCCGAAACACCACCGACGAAAGGAACCCGCCATGAGGCAACGCCTGGACCAATCCACCAGCCTGCAAGCCACCACGCTCGGCGGCATCGAGCTGGGCCCGCTGTTCACCGACCACGCCCAGTTCGAGGTCCCCGACCTGGCAACTCGCTTTGCCTACAAGAAGGAAGCAGGCTCCTCGGACACCAACCACGAGTACGACAGCCTCAAGGTCTGACCTGCCCCCAGCACACGCGTGCGCGTGGGCCCGGCCAGGCCCAGACCCCGCCCGGCCGGGCCCCGCGCCCCACCTCGTGGAGGACTCGTGCTCAAACTGCGTATCCAACCCACCCCGATGAGCCGCGATGCCAGCGCCTGGGCGTGGAACAACACCCGCCTGCAATGCGGCGCGTCCTGGGTCGCCCCGCTCGACCATCCGTCCCTGGATGCGATCGCCCTTACCGACCGCGACACCGGACGAGCCCTCGTCCATGTCCGCGAGCGTGACGCCCACCGTGCAGGCAGTGCCCGACGTGCCGTCGTGGAGCTGTCCACCACCCCCTTCCGCCAGCTTCGTGCGGAGCTCCTGGCGTGGCCCCTGAACTTCGTCGCCATCGATCTTGCCCCTGACGGCACGGTCAGCATCCGGGCTGGTGAACGCGGCAGCGCCCCGCTGTACCTGACAGCCAACAGTGGTGTGCTGCACGGGTCGTGGACCACCGCCGACCTCGTCAAGCGCATGCCTCGCGTGGACTTCCATGTCGCCGAGACGGCCCGACTGCTCAGCCTGTGGTTCCGCTACAGCCATCACACCTGCTTCACCGGTCTGTACCGGCTGACCGAGCGCACAGCCGCCCACTACGACGGTCACGGGCCGATCCGCTTCGAGCAGCCCGTCCCGGCGCTGCATTCCAAGGCCCGCGCTCTCGCTGGCGACGCCGACGTACTGACCGCGTACGGCCGCCTGCTCGACGCGGTGCTCGACCGACACCTCTACGACCCGGACACCACCAGCGCACACGTTTCAGGCGGCTTCGACTCGGCCGTCACCAGCACCCATCTGTCAGTGCGCCACCCGGGAAGGATCACCGCTTCGGCGATGCTGCTACCGGGCCCGATGGGAGAGCAACAGCGCACGCGCCGTGCCGAGATGCTCCGCACCGGGCGCTTTCGCACAGACATCACCACACCGGCCCTGCCCCCGCTGCACCCGGACGGACGCCGCGCCCTGGGCGGATACGTCTACCCCTACGAAGAGCCCTACCACGAGTCCACAGCCGCCCTCATCCAACAACTGGCCGGGGCAGGCATCCGTACCGTGGTGACCGGGATCGGCGGAGACGAGATGCTCGCCCTCACCCCCCAGGAAGCACCACACCCGCCCGTCGGTCCTGGGCACGCGTTGACCGAGTGGCTGGGCCCCGTCGCCCGCGAGGCCCTCATGGACGTGGACGGGGACACCTGCCCGCCCGCCGTCGTCAACGAAATGACCCTGCTCGCGATGGCATCGGCCGCGCCGCTGCTGCTCGAGGCGGGGATATGGCCTCTGCACCCCTTCGCCGATCCGGACATGATCCGCTTCGGCGAGTGGCTGCCCCGTTCCTGGCGTTCCCGCAAGAGCCTGCACCGCCGCCGCTTGACCGCCCTGGGTCTGTCCGAACTGGTCGTGGAGCCACCCCTGCCGGAAAACTTCACCGACGTCATGAACACCGCGATCCGCACCACCCTGCCCGCGCAGGTGCGACGCCTACTCGATCAGGGATCTCCGCTCATCGACGCCAAGCTCGTAGACCCAGACACCCTCACCCAAGCCCTGACGCGCATCGAGTCCGGCGACATCCGGTCGACAGATGACCGTCTCGCCGACGTCGTCGCCGCTGACCTCGCCCACCGCGCCGCCCACAACTGAGAGCCTCAAAGACATGTACGTGATGCGCCCCGCCACCGCCCACGACCGCACCGCCTACACCCAGCTGATCCGCGCCCGCGCCGCCTGGATGGTGAGCACGGGCAAGGTCGGCGGCGCAGACCTCCTCGAATACGACCGGGCCGAACAGATCGCCGCACAGGCAGGGAACGGACACACCCCCGTCTGGGCTCTGCTCTCCCCCGAGGCAGAGCTCATCGGCTGCACCAGCCTCTACGACCAGACCCCCGAATGGGGATGGACCGATGCCGAGCGCACCGAGCCCGCGCTCTTCCTGGCCACCACCTTCACCCATCCCGACCACCAGGCCGCCAAGCCCGGCACCCTGATGGCCTGGTGGGCCCTGGCTCACGCAGCCCGCACCGGAAGGCTCTGGGTGCGGCGCGGCTGCGGTCACCAAGGACTCGTGCGCTACTACCGCGACCACCAGGGCTTCGACCTCATCCACACAACCGAGCGAGGAGGCCACCCCGCCTACCTCCTGGCCCGCAAAGCCGAGGAGCTCAACCATCTGCCCGTCACCACCGACCCCGCCAACACTTTCACCTGACTCCTCGGGAGACGCACGCGTGGCCAGCACCGTCACCAAGCAAGACGCCGCGTTCAACCGCAAAGCCTGGGACACCCTCGCCGTCAACGGCACCGGCCAAGAATCATCCCTGTACTGGCACTTTCGCGACGCGCCCGGGCCGGGCATCGAACTCCTGGGCCCCCTGGCGGGCGCGACCGTCGCCGAACTGGGGTGCGGCGCCGGTCACCACCTCGCCCACCTCACGCAGTACGGGCTTGCTCGCGGGATCGGCAACGACGTCTCGCCCGTGCGCATCCACCAGGCCGCCACTGATCACGCCGCCTACGAGCAGTTGGAGTGGTGGCTTGGGGACGCCGTGCGCATCGCCCCGCATCTGCCGCCGCTGGACGCGGTGTTCTCCGTGTTCGGCGGACTCTGGTTCGCTGACCCGCACCAACTCCTGCCCGCCCTCCACCAGCGCCTCAAGCCCGGCGGGCGACTCGTCTTCTCCTGCATGACCCGCGCCTCTGGCGCCCCCGAAGGACGCCGCCAGATGATCGTCTATACCCCGGCCACCGGCCGCGTTCCCGTTGTGCGCTGGATGTATTCGATCCAGGGCTGGCTACGGATCCTGGCCGAACACGGGTACCGCGTCGACACGGTCGACCGCTCCCACGACCCGCGCAACCAGCGTGTTCGCAGTACTGTATTCGCTGCCCACATCACCCAGTGATCTCGCTGAGCGATGATCCCGGAACAGGGCGCCGTGTTCGTCGGCGGCCGCGACGGGGCGGGCGCGGGCTGTGGGTGCCGATTATCCGTCCGGCCAGGTCAGCGGCCTGATGGCCTGTCGAGTCTGTGCGCCGGAATGGCTCGGTTCGGAGCCGGTGCGATTGCCGGGTCGTGGCCCGTGGGCGGCGTGATTGTTCTGTGGTGAGACTGGCTTACCTTGCGATGAGGAACGCTTTCGCCTTCATACGCCTGCTGTCGATGAGCGACCGCGACAAGGACGTGGAAATCCTGGCACTGCGGCACCAGCTCACTGTCCTGAACCGTCAGGTAAGCAAGCCGGTGTTCACTCCGGGCGACCGCACGCTGCTGGCTGCGCTCCTGCGCCACCTGCCGATGGCGAAGCTGCGTCAACTCCAGTTGTTGGTGCGCCCGGACACGGTTCTGCGCTGGCACCGTGATCTGCTCACCTGTCGGCATGCCGCGAGGTGTGCACCCAGGCGCCCCGGTCGGCCGCGGACTCTGCGCTCGATCCGGGCCCTGGTGTTGCGGTTGGTCCGGGAGAACAGCGTGTGGGGCTACCGCAGAATTCACGGGGAACTCGCAGCCCTGGGCATCAGAACCGCCGCTTCCACGGTATGGGAGATCTTGAGGGAGGTCGGCATCGGCCCCGCGCTGCAGCGGGACCGCACCACCTGGGCCGGTTTCCTGCGTTCCCAGGCCGATGCCCTGCTGGCCTGCGGCTTCCTGGAGACCCGCACCCTGGCTGGCACGCGGCTGTCCGTCTTCGCCGTGATCGAGCACGCCAACCGGCGTATCCGGATCCTCGGCGCCACCACTGGGCCCACGGCTGACTGGACCGCCCAGCTCGCCCGCAACCTCGTCATGGACCTGCAGGACGCCGGCAGCAGAGCCGCGTTCATGATCCGGGACCGGGACTCGAAGTTCACCGCCGCGGTCGACGCTGTCCTGGCCGACGCCGGGCTTCGGATCGTCCTCAGCGGCATCCAGATACCGCGGATGAACGCGATCATGGAGCGCTGGGTGGGTACCTGCAAGCGTGAAGTCCTTAACCGGACCCTGATCTGGAACCAGGCCCACCTCCTGCACACACTCCGCGAGTTCGAGCATTTCTACAACGAGCACCGCCCCCACCGCACGCTCCGCAGCGCTGCCCCGCTGCGACTGCTGCCCGGTCCAATCGTCGAACGAGCCCGATTGGATCACCTGGGCATCCGTCGGAAGGACCGGCTCGGGGGAGTGCTCCACGAGTACCAACACGCCGCCTGACCAGGCCGGATGAGAAATCGGTACCCACAGAGCTGGTGCAACGCCTCGGGGGTGGCTGTGCGGCGCTGGTGGTGCTGTTGCCGACGATCGGGGGCACCATCGCCCTGTTGGTCATGGCCGCCTGTAACGCGCCGATGACCCGAGTCCTGATCGCCGACGACGAGGCGTTGATGCGCACCGGCGTCCGGCTGGTCCTGGAGGACTACGACGAGATCCGTGTTGTGGCCGAGGCGCAGGACACCCGTGAGGCCGTCGAAGCCTGCCGGGTCCACACCGTCAAACGTGGCCCTCCTCGACATCCGGATGGCCGGGGACGGCATCACCGCCGTCGCCGAGATCGCCTGCCAGTCGCCCCGCACCCGCGCGGTGATGCTCACGGCCTTCGGTGAGGAGTCGACCGTCACCAGCGCCTTGTGCGCCGGGGCCCACGGCTACCTCCTCAAGGACACCGGCCCGCACGCGTTCATCGACGCCGTACGCCGCGCCGCCGCCGGGGACCCCGTCCTCGCGCCGCAGGTCACCCGCCAACTCGTCGAGTGGACCCGCATGGGGCACGGCAGCGACGCGGCTGCGGGCCGGATCGCAGCCCTGACACCCGCCGAACGGGACATCCTACGGCTGCTGGGCACCGGC
This sequence comes from Streptomyces sp. NPDC031274, assembly GCF_055570235.1. Lineage (NCBI taxonomy): Bacteria > Bacillati > Actinomycetota > Actinomycetes > Kitasatosporales > Streptomycetaceae > Streptomyces > Streptomyces sp. NPDC031274. The sequence continues at coordinate 153,802 of NZ_JBVIHP010000002.1, forward strand.
CTCTCCAGCGCCGAGATCGCTGCTCAACTGCAGCTGAGCTCCGGCACGGTCAAGGCCCACATCAGCAGCATCCTCACCCGCACCGACTGCACGAACCGGGTCCAGGCCGCGGTGCTCGCGCAGGAGGCGGGCCTGCTCGGCTGAGACGCTAGCGCCCGCAGTCCTTGAAGTCCTGCCATCCGTGCGCGGTGGGCGGCCAGCGCCCCGCGTCCGTGAAGTTGGACTCCTCCTTGGACTGCTTGTCGGACTGTCTGTCGGACCGCTTGGCGTCCACGGAGATTCCGCCGTCCTTCTGGACGCCGGTACGCAGAGCTGAAGTTCCGTCGCCCGTCGACTGCAGGATCTGCAGCTCGGCCCTGCCGTCGTGGTCCTGGTCGGATGCACGGACACCGTCGACGTACGTCTTGGGGCGGATGCGGATGTTCCCGGTCCGTTCACTGGTCAGGTCGCGGGCGAGCGGCCCGTAGTGGACCTCGTGAACGAGCATGGCCTCCCGGGGCGAATCGCCTATGTCGGCCTGGCTGTAGAAGAGGGCGAGGTCGACATGTCCGTCGCCGTCGAAGTCGCCGATGGTGCCCCGCGTCGCCATGTCGTCGAGGATGGTCCCGCGCAGCTTCGCCCAGGTGCCGCGGACGTCGCCGACGTCGGCCTTGTCGCCGTCGCTGAACACCACAGAGGTGACACCGTCGTGGTCCGGATCGTTGATCTCGTCGAGGTGGCCGTCACCGTCGACGTCCGCACGCATCACGGAGATGTCCAAGGTCGTGCAGATCGCCATCGGGGCGTGGTCTCCGGGCCCTTGCGGGGCGAAGGCCGCGGACACGCCCCAGGCGGCTCCCGCGAGCACCAGAGCGACCGCGAGCGCTCGGACGAGGCCGCGCACCAGCCGTTCGCGGCGCGAGCGCTGCCGGGGCAGTGAGGCGAACACGTTTCCTGGAGCCGACATGCCCGGACCCTAGCGGTGGCGCTCCCGCGTCTGGCATGAGGGGTGCTTCTATCTGTTCGGTCAAGGTCTGCAAGTCTGGGCTCGGAAGCCGTATCTCAACCGAACGCGATCGCTTGATTCGTGCTGGTCAGGCGTGGTCTGAGTCAGAGTGAGGGAGGTAACCGGCGTTCTGCTTCCGCTTGTTCGTTGGGGGGGTGCCCCTATGTCTTTGGTCAAGGGAAACGGGGGCGCGCTGGGTCGGTGAGCCGGGCAGCATGACGGGGTGGCTGATCTGTTGTGGGATGACGTGAGTTCCTTCTTCGACCCGGCCTTGATGGGGTCGTTGCCGGACTTGGATGTCCCGAATGCCTCGGTGGAGGACTGGCAGGCGGTCCTCGACCCTGTCACGGAGAAGGGCTGGAAGTGCCAGTACTCCGAGGGAGAAGCGGTGCTTCCGGTGCCTCGGGCGGAGGTCGCGCTGTCCCGCCCGTCGGATGCCGAGTGCCCGGACCTGCGAGTCTGGCCGACGGCTGATGTGCTGGCGATCTTCCGTTTTCATGCCGACGATGAAGTCGACTTCGACGTCGACCTGCGGGAGTTGCAGGGCCAGGAGCGACTTGAGGTGTTCTGCGGCTTCCTCCGGGAGATCGGGAGGCGGCTGGGCAAGCCCGTGCTGATGGACCCGGAAGGCGACCATGGCCATCCGGTGCTCGGCTTCGATGTCGAGGCTGATCGAGTCGTTCTCCTCGCAGACCCGCAGGTCAGGTGACTGCGGCCGACGGCTGCGGTTCATAGAAGGTTCTGTCACGGAGCATCGCGAACAGGACGTCGGCCCGGCGTCGGGCAAGGCAGAGCAGGGCCTGTGGGGCTCAAATGTGGGATTCGGCCGCTGATCTGCGGGTTCGTAGTGATGTCAACTCGCGATCTGGTACTCGTTGATGAGTCCGCCGAGGGCCGCTGTGCGGTGGACGCGGTGCTCGGCGAGGTCGATGGGGCGCGGCGGTCCGGCTTCAGCTTGCGGTGGGCGGGGCTGGTTCAGTGCTTGGTGAGGCCGATGCCCGTTGTAGTGCTCCAGGTGTCTGGTGAGGGTTCGGCGCAGGTGCCGTTCGTTGAGGATGAGTGTCCGGTCGAGGAGCTCGCGGCGCAGGGTGCCGATGAACCTTTCGCAGTGTGCGTTCGCTTTCGGTGCCTGGGGCGGGCTTTTGAGGACACGCAGGCCGATGTCGGCGAAGACGGCGTCGAAGGCGTCGGTGAACTGGCCGTCGCGGTCACGGATCAGGAACTTGATGCCTGCGATGTCCATGCCGGTGTCCATGAGGAAGTTGCGGGCCGCCTGGTTGGTCCATGGGCCGGTGGGGTTGGCGGTGACACCGAGCAGGTGCGCGCGGCGGCTGCCGTGGTCGAGCATGACCATGGCGTAGATGCGTTTGAGGTTGATGGTGTCGACGTGCAGGAAGTCGACGGCGACTATGTGCTCGGCCTGGGCTGCGAGGAACTGCCTCCAGGTTGGTCCGGTACGACGTGGGGCGGGGTCGATACCGGCCTGGTGAGGATGTTCCACACGGTGGAGGCGGCCAACTTATGGCCGAGGCGGGTGAGTTCGCCGTGGATGCGCCGACGGCCCCATCCCGGGTTCCCGGCCGCCACGCGCAAGATCAGGGTTTGGCTGCGGGCCCGTGGGCGGCCGCCCGGGGCGGCGACGCTGGCTGTAGTCCCACTTCTTCGCGACGAGTTTGCGGTGCCAGGTCAGCAGCGTGGCCGGCGTCATGGGGAAGACCTGAGACCAGCGGCGGCGCGGTATCAGGTGCGAGAGCGCGGTGAACCACAGGCGGTCGGCTGGTTCGTAGTGTAGGCGTGGGACATGTCGGCGCAGGACCGCGTTTTCGTGGCGCAGCACCAGCAATTCCGCGTCCTTCGTGACGCCAGGCCGCAGCAGCAACGCGGGCAGCGACAGCGGGCGGCGGGTGACGGCGTACACCGTGGACAGGATCACGAAACATGATCCCAGACGCGGCAGAGCCGCTGTTCAGAGTCCTGTACTCCCGGTTCTTTGCGGCGAGGGGCTCCGAAGTGGTGGGACGGCCATTCGTGTTCTTGAGCCTCACAGGGTTTGCGGGTCGCATGGCGCCAGGTGCGTTTCACCAGGCGGCGGTGCCAGGCGAGCAGGGGCGCGGGGGTGACAGGACGATGGCGGCGCAGTCGTGCCGGAAGTCGGCGGGATAGTGCGGACAGCAGGGCGCGGTCGGCCCACGACATGCGGGGCTTGGGCATAGGGCGGCGTAGCACGGCGACCTCGTGGCGGAGTGCGAGGATCTCGATCTCCTTGGCTCGGCCGGAGCGGCCGAGCGGGGCCAGCCCGTTGAGCAGCCGGGCGAAGATCAGGTAGAGCAGCCGCAGTGCCATGAAACGTGATCTTGCCGGATGGCTCCGTCGGTCGGAAAGTGCAGGTCATCGGATGTTCCGAGTACGGGAACCTCATAGGATGGCCGCGGGGGAACTTGAGAGCCGGGCTACGGCCCCGATCCGGCTACGGCTCCGCGACGTACCGTCCGCGGAACTGAGTCATCCCCCCGATTCCCCCGCCCCGGCCCGCACCGCGCCCTCCCACAGCATGATCCACACGGCGAGGACCACACACGCGGTCAGACAGCCCGCTGCGGTGATCAGCAGTGCCGTGTCGGCGGCCGCTTCCGAGCCCACGCCGCGGTCTTGGTCGGTGACGGCACCGGCCAGTCCGATGCCGAGGCCGGCGGCCACGGTGATGACCGTCTTGGTGACTCCCGACGCCTCCCCGGCCCGCTCCGGCCGGATCACCGCCTGGGTGGCGATGAGCGTCAGTGAGTTGGCCACTCCGAGGACCGCGCCGCCCACGGTGGCGACGGCTACGTACAAGGTGAGGGAGGAGGTCCGGGCGAGGCACGCCAGGACCAGCGCTCCCCCGCACAGGCAGCCCGCCATCAGCCGTACCGCGGCCCGTGGCGGTACTCGCCCGGCGAGCGGTCCGGCGAGCGCCATGGCCAGCGCGGGGGCGAGGAACGCGGTGCCCGCGAGGACGACCGAGAGGTCCCACTGGCCCTGGAGCGTCAGCGGTACGACGAACAAGAACATCACGGTGGTGGTGTTGGCCGCGGCACCGGCCAGGGTGAGCGCCATGTACGGCCCGTTGCGGAACAGGCTGAGCTCCACCAGCGGATGAGCCGCGGCCCGCTCGCGCCGTACGAACAGGATGAGCAGGGCTGCCGCGACGGTCACGCCCGCCGAAGCGGCGGGCCACGGCCAGTGCGGTCCGCGGTCGATGACGACGCAGAGCGCGGCAAGCGCGGCCGTGGCACCGGCCAGGCCACTCCAGTCGACGTTGCGGGGCGTACTGGTGTCATAGCTCTCGGCGGTACGAGAGGCACAGACCGCGCCGAGTACGGCGATCGGCACGTTGAGCCAGAACACGGCACGCCAGGACACCGACTCGGTCAGGGCACCGCCGATGAACGGGCCGCAAGCGGTGGCGATCCCGCCGATGCCGAGGGCCCAGCCGGTGGCACGGCCGCGTAGTCCCGCCGGGTAGACGTTGGTCAGCAGCGACAGCCCCACCGGCATGATCATCGCGGCCCCGGCGCCCTGGGCCACCCGGGCACCCACCAGGACGGGCAGGGTCGGGGCGAGCGCGCAGACCAGCGAGGACGCGCCGAACACGGCTAGCCCCGCGACCAGGAACCGCCGTCGGCCGAACAGGTCGCCGAGCCGTCCCGCCCCCAGCATCAGCGTGCCGGTGGACAGCAGGTACGCGCTGATCACCCACTGGAGACCGGCTCCGCCCGCGTGCAGGTCGCGGCCGATCTGCGGCAGGGCGAGGTTCAGGCCGAACGAGTCGAGCTGGATACAGAACACACCCACGGACATGGCGAGGAGTGCCCATCGCCGGGTGGCGAAGGGCGGCGCCGTCGCGCCGCCGGCACCGTCCCTCAAAGTCGCGCCCTTGCTCATGGTTGCCCACTTCTCCTCACGGTCGGCCCCTTCGGGGATGGTCCTTGCTGCCGCCGCACGGCAGTGCGGTGGCACGAGACGCTGGTGGTGAGGGGGAGGTCGCAGCCGAAGAGCGCTCCTGAACACGGAGCGCCGCTGCGGGAGAGGAGGGGATGAAGAAGTGGGGACCGGGATGGTAGGGCTGCCCACGGGAAGTCCCATGTGCCACGTCGGTGGGTGCGGGTGCCGATAAATCATCCGTGCTGGTCAGGCGACATGTCGGTACGCGTGAAGGATGCCACCGAGTCGGTTGTGTCGGCGAACACTGAGAGAGGTTATCCGCTCCGGGTCTGTGACCGGTTCGGGTAGAACTCGACGCGGCGCGGCTTGGCCGAGCGTCCGGTGAGGGCGGTGCCCGTTGTAGAACTGCTCGAACTCACTTAGCGCGTGCAGCAGATGGCGCTGGTTCCAGATCAAGGTCCGGTCCAGCAACTCGCGTCGGCAAGTCTGCACCCACCGTTCCATGATCGAATTCATCCTGGGCGTTCGGATGCCGCTGAGTACGACCTCGATCCCCGCGTCCGCGAGGACGGCGACGAACGAGGCGGTGAATTTCGAGTCCCGGTCGCGGATCACGAAACGCCGTCGGATGCGCGGTGGCCCCCAGGGCCCGGACGCGCCGGGTCGCATGTTCTATCGCGGCGAAGACGTACAGGCGCGCTCCGGCCAGAGTGCGCGTCTCGATGAAGTCGCAGGCCGAAATGGCCTCGGCCTGGCCGCGCAGGAAGGCGGCCCAGGTGGTGTGCTCGCGCTCGGATGCGGGGTCGATACCGTGCTCCTTGAAGAACTCCCACACGGTCGAGGCCGCGACCCGGATGCCCAGGGCCGCCAGCTTCCCGTGCACCCTCCGATAGCCCCAACTCGGATTCTCCCTCGCCAGGCGCAGCACCGGGGCCCGAACGGAGCGCACCGTGCGGGGCCGCCCCCGCCGACGCGGCACGCATCCGGCGGCGTGACGCCGCTTCAGCAGATTGCGGTGCCAGCGCAGGATCGTGTCCGGCCGCGCCAGCAAGTGCAGGCCGCAGCTGCTCCACCGGCAACCGGTGGAGCAGGCCGGCGAGGACGAAGCGGTCCTCCGCGGTGAACGTGGGCTTGGCGCTCTGGCGCTGCAGGATCGCGAGTTGGTGCCGCAGCACCAGGATCTCGGTCTCCATCTCGCGCTCGGACATCGGCAGCAGACGTATGAGCGAGAGCGTGTTCGTGACGGCGAGGTAGACCAGACGCAGCAGCACAACCGATCAACATGCCAGCCCGTACTCCCGCCGGATCACCGGCCGCACATGAGATCGCCAATCACGCCTCCGACCAGGCCGGATGCTTATTCGGCACCCACAGGGCTGACACAGCCCCCGAACTCCTGCGTTCCGCCCTCACCTGGTCTTGGTCCCGTCAATGTCTGACCCGGTTCGCGGTAGCTGCCCATACCCGCAGCCTTCGGGAAGCCGCAGACGACCTCCCCATCACCCGTGCAACCGTCGTCGGCCTACGAATGCCGAGGTCAGGAAGGCGGCGGCGAACCACGGATGCAGAAGCGTCGAGCTTCTCAACCGTTGAGGAAGGGAACCTTCGTGAGCTCTTCGGAGATGCGCCAGACCCGCTGGGCTTCGTCAACGCCACGCAGCCGGCTGTACAGCTTCTGCTCCCCGGGAGGGCCGCCCAGGTGTCCGGGCCCGCTGGGTCCATAGAAGCCGCCGGGCGTGGCGTCGGGGGAGACGGCCGCGTAGAGGGCGGGGAGCTTCGCGGTCTGAACCGTCCCGACGAGGATGCCGCGGGCGGACATCGCCCGGATCAGGCGAACACTCAGGGTGTCCTTGTCGCGGCTGACCTCGGGGCGGGCGGCGAGCAGGTTCGTCGGGGCGACGCCGGGATGGGAGAGGTTGCTCGTGATGCCCCAGCTATTGGCCTGGCTGCGCCGGTCGAGTTCGAGGCTGAAGAGCCCGAACGCGATCTTCGACTGGCTGTATGCCTTCCTGCCGTCGTAGGAGCGTTCCCAGTTCAGGTCGTCCCAGTTGATGGCGCCCTGATTCGCCGCGACGCTGACCTGTGAGGTGACGCGTGCCTGGCCTGCGCGCAACAGCGGCAGCAGGTGGGCCACGAGGGCGAAGTGGCCGAGGTGGTTGGTGCCGAACTGAAGCTCGAACCCGTCGGCGGTGGTCTGTCGGCCGGGCGGAGTCATGACGCCGGCGTTGTTGATGAGGAGGTGGATCGGACGTCCCTCCTCTCGCAGGGTCTCGCCGAGGGCCGCGACGGAGGCGAGTGAGGACAGGTCGAGCTCGCTCAGCGACACGTTCGCATGAGGGGTGGCCTGACGGATCGTGGAGATCGCGGCCTCGCCTTTGCGTGGGTTGCGAACGGGCAGGAGCACTTCGGCTCCGGCCGCGGCAAGCCTTGTGGCGATGCCGAGCCCGATGCCGTCGCTGGCTCCGGTGACGACGGCGCGCCTGCCGGACAGGTCGGGGACGGTGATGTCGATGGGTGTGCGTGGCATGTGGCCCACTCCTGGAAGTTGTGTCGTTGCCTCCACCCTCGTGGAAGACGACGGCGCTGTTCAGGGCTGCTCGATCCACTGATCGAGAAGTCCAGGCTCCGGTTATGGGATCGCCCCGCCCACGGCTACGACCCTGCCGATCCCGTACGCCGAGCCCGTGACCACCGCGACCTTCCCGGTGAGAATCAGTCATGCCCCCGCCCTTTCACGAGGGGGTACGGCATTCAGCCTCGGATGGCGCTGTAGCGGGGGCAACTCGTGAAGGGGGGATCGACAATCCGTGGCTGGTGGGATGCGCGGGCGGTAGAAATGAGTATCGAAGCGGACATGCACGATGACGGAGGCGCACACGGTGATCGATCGGACCGGACTGGCGCAGTTCCTCCGGAACCGCCGGGAGTCGCTGCAACCCGAGGACGTCGGCCTCCCGCGTGGACGACGCCGCAGGACCAGCGGGCTGCGGCGGGAGGAAGTGGCCTCCCTGTGCCACATGTCGACCGACTACTACGCGCGGCTCGAACGGGAGCGCGGACCCCAGCCGTCCGAGCAGATGATCGCCGCCATCGCGCAGGGACTGCACCTCTCCCTCGACGAGCGCGACCACCTGTTCCGGCTCGCCGGACACACCTCACCCCCGCGCGGCTTCGGAGGCGAGCACATCAGCCCCGGGCTGCTGCGCATCCTCGACCGCCTGCACGACACCCCCGCGGAGATCGTCACCGAGCTCGGCGAAACGCTTCGCCAGACTCCGCCCGGCATTGCGCTCACCGGCGACCTGACCGCCTACGGCGGCCCGGCCCGCAGCATCGGCTACCGATGGTTCACCGACCCCGCCACACGAGAGCTCTACGCCCCCGAAGACCATGCGTTCCTCACCCGCATGTTCGCCTCGGGCCTGCGCGAGGTGGCCACACTGCGGGGCTCCGGTTCGCGCGCGGCCCACTACGCCGACCTGCTGCGCGCACAGAGCGAAGAGTTCCGTCAGGTGTGGGACCTCCACGAGATCGGCATCCGCCCCCACGAGGTGAAGCACTTCATCCATCCCGAGGTTGGCGCCTTGGAGTTGACCTGTCAGACGCTGCTCGATCCGAACCAGTCGCAGCTACTGCTCGTCTACACCGCCGTTCCCGGCAGCGAGAGCTACGAGAAGTTGCAGTTGCTGTCCGTCATAGGAGCACAGGCGCTGCGCTGAGGGGCTCCGTCCGTGCAGCGAGACGGTTTCATCTGCAGGCCCGAGGGCGATGTTCCTCCTCGGCATCGCTGCTCCTTGCAGTTGTCAGAATCGTGCTCGCGACAACCTCGAAGAGGCGATCGGACGTGGTGCGAGCGAGGGTTGATCGCCGAGCCGAGCGAGCATGGCTACCAGCGCCCCTGCCCGGCCGGGGTCTCGGATCAGCTCGTCGATCGCAGCCTCGGCCAGGGCGTTGGCCAGAAAACAAATCGACGCCATCGACATCGCTCCGCGCTACGTCCGCGGCCCGGGCACGGGTCAGGAGCCTTGCATCGGCTACGCGCGGCATCGCCATCCGGCTGGGACAACGCGGCGCGAACGTCGTCGTCAACAACTCCCGCGACGCGTTGGGAGCAGCCGCGACCGTGGTCAGGCGCCGGCGCCGCCGTCGACCGGCAGGATCGCGCCGGTGACGTACGAGGCGCGGTCGCTCAGGAGCCAGGCCGCCGCCTCGCCGATCTGCTCGGGGTCGGCCATCTTGCCCAGCGGGATCGAAGCGGTCATCTGCTCGACGATGCCAGGGGTGGCCTTCTCCCAGGTGTCGATCATCTCGGTGGAGGTGCCGCCCGGCGTGATGGCGTTCACCCTGATCCCGGCCGGGGCCCAGTTGACCGCGGCCGTCTCGGTGAGGCTGTTCAGTGCGCGCTTCATCGCCCCGTAGGCAGGAAGCGCCGGATTGGCGCGCCGGCTGCCGATGCTGGAGGTGTTCACGATCGCCCCGCCGCCGCCCTGGCGCATGAGCGTGGCCTCGGCGTTCATCGCGGTCCAGTGGGCGCGGAAATTCACCGTGAACTGCTCGTCGATGTCCTCCTCGCTGGTGGCATCGACCGGGCCGAACTGACGCTGGGGGGCCGCCCCGTTGTTGAACGCACCATCCAGCCGACCGTAAAGCTGCTCGACGCGGTCGACGGCGGCCAGGACGCTCGCGCGGTCGGCCAGGTCCAAGGCAACGGCGTCGGCGATTCCTCCCGCGGCCCGTATCTCGGTGACGATTCGGTCGAGGGCGTCGGTGCTGCGGGCGGCCAGGACGACCTTCGCGCCCTCCCGCGCGAACAGGCGCGCCGCGGCGGCCCCGATACCGCGGCTGGCGCCGGTGACGAACACGACCTTGCCGTTCAGCAGGCCGATGGGCGTGGTGTAGGTGTGGTTGCTCATGCTGCAAGTGTTCGCCGCCAGCCACTGCCGTATACAGGCACAAGTCGAACCAGGATCCCGCCCAGCGAGGCGTGCAGACTCGGTGTATGGACAAGCACGAGCTGGGAACGTTCCTGCGCAACCGCCGCGAGCGCCTGAGGCCCCAAGACGTGGGCCTGACCTCGGGCCCGCGCCGCCGCACGCCGGGCCTGCGCCGCGAGGAGGTCGCCGTACTGGCCCATATCTCCACCGAGTACTACGTCCGCCTCGAACAGGGCCGGGCCGCCTCCCGGCCCTCCGGCGACATCCTGGCGGCCATTGCCGGCGCGCTCCTGCTCAATGACGCCGAGTGCGACCACATGCACCGTCTGGCGGGCACCGCGCCCAACCGCACCCGCCTGCACCGGCGCGACGTGCGCCCCAGCATCCTCGCCCTGCTGGAACGGCTGCCCCGCACCGCAGGCTTCGTCATGTCCGTAACCTTCGAAGTCCTGGCCTGGAACGACCTGGCCGCCGCCCTCATAGAGGACTTCGCCGCACTCGACCCCCGCGACCGCAACCTCGCCCGCAAGGTGTTCCTCCATCCCAGGCCCACCACCGCAGCGCTCTACGGAATCGCCGACCTCACCGAGTTCCGCCACCAGGCGGTCATGAGCCTGCGCGCCGCCCTCGCGCGCTACCCCACCGACCCCGCCGTAACAGGACTCGTCGACGAACTGCGGCACGGCAGCCCCGACTTCGCCCACCTGTGGGACCGCCACGACGTGCAGGCCGCACCCACCTTCACTAAATCCTTCAACCACCCCGCCATCGGACCGGTCACCGTCGACTGCGACTCCCTGGCACTCACCGAACGCGACCAGCACCTCGTCCTCTACAGCGCCCCCCAGGGCTCCCCGGACGCGGACGCACTGGCTCTGCTGGACGTCCTGGGAACCTCAGCCACCCAGTACCACCCCTGACGCCCGCCGCTCGGGCGCAGTAGTGCCCGAGCGTGCGGTACTTCACCACTGTCCTTGAACGCTGGATTCCGAACGGGGAGTGGAGTCTCCGCTGGGGCTACTTGGCTTCATCAGGACCTGGGAAAGGGCGCTCCGCCTGCGGAGACGCGATCCGGACCTCGCGAACTCGGCGTGAGCTTCCGAGGCAGTCGCGTTACTTCCCGGCGCCGACGGCGAGGATCGCGCGGGCGGTGTCGAGGATCGTCTCGTTCACCTCCCGGTTCTTCCATCCGAGGATGTTGTGCGCCTTGGAACTGTCGACGAGTCGTTTGCGGCCCAGTTCGTGGCGCGCCATCGCCATCCGCGAGTTGAAGCGGCCAAGGAGCTTCACGGCGAGGTCCGGCATCCGCCGCGTAGGCGCCTTCTCGCCTCCGGCAGGCAGCCCGTCGCGGATGATCCGCGCCATGTCCGCGCACCACAGGAAGGTGCCGGACCCAAGGAAGCGCTCCCCGGCGGCGGAAGCGTGCGTCATGGCCAGGACCAGGATGTGCAGCTCGGCGACATCACGCACATCGACGACGTTCCACCCGATGCGCGGCAGGGCCGGAAGCTTCCCGTTGACGAGGCGGCGAACGGGTAACCGGATTCGACGCAGGGCCTTGCGGAGCAGGGGGATCAGCAGAGCGGCGAGGATCGCCCGGTCTTCGGGAGTGAACTTGATGCGGTCCGTGCCGAGTTGTCGCGCCAGGGCGGTGAGCTTGTGGCGTAGGGCGAGGACTTCCGCGTCCTTGTCGCGGTCGCTCATCGGTAGCAATCGCGGTGCGGCGAACAGGTTGGTGACGGTCAGGTAGGCGAGACGAAGCAACACGAAACTATTCCTGCCGCACCGTCGATGACGCTCCTGATCTGCGTGGATGACATTTTCGGCAGGCACACTGCTCGGACGTGGTCATCGGCACGAACAGGGCCCTGTCAGGGCTCCTGGTGGAGTCGGGGGTCGGCGACGTCACCCTCGGGGGAGGTCTCGCGCGACTGGGTGAACTCCTGGATGCCGAGCACCCGCAGAAGCTCCAGTCGTTCGCGGGTCTCCTTGTCGGCGGGGGTGAGCACCATCAGCCGCTGACGGTGGTCGACGCCGACGAGCGTCTCGACATCCATGAGCAGGTGACCTACGCGCGGATGGATCAGGAGCTTGCGATCCGTTCGTTTGACCGCCACTTGGTGCTCGGCCCACATCCGGCGGAAGTCGCTGTTCGCCGCCCGCAGCCGCGTGACGAACCCGGTGACGGCGGGATCGCCGGAGTGGCGGCCGACGGCCGCGCGCAGGTCGGCCACGAGTTCACGGGCGTGGCGCTCGTGCTCGCCGGGCGGGTGCGAGGCGCGGGCAGCGGGATCGGTGAACCAGCGGTACACGAGATAGCGCCGGTCGCCGGTGAACGCGGTCTGGTCACCCATCAGCAACAGGGACGCCGGGTTCTGGGCGAGAACCTCCCCCAGGTCGGACAGGACCACCGCCGAAGTGCCGGTGAGCAGGTCCATCATGCGCACGAGGCCGGTGCGGGCCAGCTGAGCGGGACCGTCGGTAGGCGGTGGCTGATGACCCGCTAGATAGAACAAATGCTCGCGTTCGTCGTCGGACAGCCGCAACGCGCGAGCCAGCGCCCCGAGCAGCTGCGTCGAAGGCTGACTGCTGCGGCCCTGCTCCAGGCGTGCCACGTAGTCCACCGATATCCCGGCGAACATCGCCACCTCTTCGCGGCGCAGGCCGCTGCTACGGCGGCGAGGTCCCGTGGGCAGGCCGACCTCGCCCGGGTGGATCGCCTCGCGGCGACGACGCAGGAAGTCCGCCAGTTGATCGCGCTCCATGAGCCCATCGTCGCACTGGGGTGACTCCTCAACCAGGGAGTGGCACTCCGATGACACATGCTCCTCTTCCGCCCCGCCCGGAACCGAAGCAGAGTCGGCGGCAGGCCGACGAGCGAACTCCGTCAAGTCGGCCCGACGAGAAGGAGAACACGATGCAGACACGCACCCTGGGCACCACCGGCCCGACCGTTTCCGCGCTGGGTCTCGGCGCGATGGGCATGTCCGGCGCCTATGGCCCGGCCGACCGTGCCGAGAGCGTCGCCACCGTGCACGCCGCGCTGGAGGCCGGCCTCACCCTGATCGACACGGCTGACTTCTACGCCTCCGGTCACAACGAGCTGCTGGTGGCCGAGGCGTTGCGGGGCAGGGAGCGCGGCAGCTATCGGCTGAGCGTGAAGTTCGGCATGCTCACCGCCCCCGGAGGCGCGTACACCGGTATCGACGGCCGCCCCGAGGGGATGAGGAACTTCCTCGCCCACTCCCTGACCCGCCTGGGCACCGACCACGTCGACGTGTACCGCCTGGCGCGGCTGGACCCGGCGGTGCCGATCGAGGAGACGGTGGGGGCGATCAAGGAGATGGTCGAAGCCGGGCACGTGCGCCACATCGGGCTCTCGGAGGTCGACGCCGACACCGTGCGACGCGCTCACGCCGTGCATCCGATCAGCGACCTGCAGGTCGAGTACTCGCTGCTGACGCGGACCGTGGAAGCCGACGTCCTGCCCACGCTGCGTGAACTCGGCATCGGCATGACCGCGCACGGCGTGCTCGGCCGGGGCCTGCTCTCCGGACGCTGGAGCGCCGGCACCTCCATCGGCCCCGGAGACTGGCGCGCCTTCGACCCGCGGTTCGCCGACGGGAACCTGGAGCACAACCTCACCCTTGTGGAGGCCTTGCGCCAGGTCGCCGATGCGAAGGAGTGCTCCGTCGCCCAGCTGGCCATCGCCTGGGTGGCCGCCCAGGGCGACGACATCGTGCCGTTGGTGGGCGCCCGTACCCGCGACCGGCTGGCCGAGGCTCTGCCCGCGAGCGAGATCCGGCTCACCGAGGACGACCTCGCCCGGATCGAGAAGGCGGTCCCGGACCGCGCCGCGCGCGGCAGTCTCGACGCGTCCGCCGCCCTGTCCGAGCTCCTGGGCTGAGGAGAAAGTACACATGTCCCCTGAAGAGATCCGCGCCGGCTCCCTCGCGGCCACCGACACCTACTTCGAGGCGTTCGAGGCCGGCGACATGGCAGGAATGGCAGACGTCCTCGCCGCCGATGTCGTGCACGTCCTGGCGATGTCCTTCGACGGCGGTGTCGAGCCCGCCGTCGTCCTCACCGGCAAGGACGAGGTACTGGGGTTCTTCGCCGGCCTTCTGCGGCAGGTCAGCCGCCGTGCCCTGTCCGACCGGCGCGTCACCGCCGGTGCGGACGGCGACGTGGTGTTCGTCGAGGCCGTCGGTGACGCCGTGCTCGCCGACTCGGGCACCTCCTACAAGAACGTGTACGTGTTCAAGTTCGAGTGTGCCGACGGCCAGGTGCGGCGCCTCACCGAGTACTCCAACCCGGTCGCGGCCCACAAGACGCTGAACATCCCGCTGGGATGACTCGCCGGTGCTCCCGCACCGGACGCATGCACACCGACACACCGACACCTCGATACACCGGCACATTGCCTTTGACGACAAGGAGAGTCCTTCATGCGTGTCTTCCTCACCGGTGGGAGTGGCTTTCTCGGCCAGCACCTGATCAGCCGGCTGAGTGCCGAGGGCCACAGTGTCGTCGCCCTGGCCCGCTCCACCGCGAGTGTGCGCAAGGTGACCGAGGCCGGGGCGCAGCCGGTGCGCGGCGACCTGGCCGAGCTCGCCGGCCGGGGTGGCCCGGCGGTTCCCCCGGCCTGGCTCGATCACCTGCGCGACGCCGACGCTGTCGTGCACGCCGCGGCCCGGATGGAGTTCTGGGGCGACGACGCCGGCTTCCGTGCCGACAACCACGAGCCGACCGTCGCCCTGCACGCGGCCGCGGCCGCGGCGGGAGTGTCCCGGTTCGTACTCATCAGCGCCGCCGGCGTGTCGATCGGTACCCAACGCGCCGCCGTGGTCGACGAGAACACCGACGACGGCACCTCCGCCCTCGCCTACGGCCGGGTCAAACTGGCCACCGAGAACGCCCTGCGCGACGCCGCATCGCCCGGCATGACCCTGGTGATCCTGCGACCGCCGTTCATCTGGGGCCCTGGCATGACCACCATGGCCGACGCGGTCGAGTCCGCTCGCAAGGGAGGTTGGATGTGGATCGACCAGGGCCGCCGCACCATGGACTTCGTGCATGTCGGCAACCTCGCCGACGCCGCCGTGCTTGCCCTCACCCGCGGCCGCCACGGCACGCCCTACTACGTCACCGACGGCGCCCCCATGACGATCCGCGACTTCTTCACCGCCCTCATGGCCACCCAGGGTGCCGACGTCACCAACAGCCGCAGCGTCCCGCTGGCGATCGCCGCGCCGATGGCAGCCCTCGTGGACGGCGGCGCCCGCCTGCTCCGCCGACGCACCGCGCCCCCGCTCACCAACTGGCTGATCGCCAACATGGGCCGCGACCGCGCCTACGACATCAGCGCCGCCCGCGCCGACCTCGGCTATCGACCGCGTGTCGGCCTCGATGCCGGCCTCCTGGAGATGACGCCCTGAGCGGCGCCGGCACCGCCGGCGGAACCTGAGGAATCCAGCACTAGAGGGTGAACCGGAGCGGGGTGCCGGGCGCCGCCTGGGCCGCCGCGCCGAGAGCCGCTTCCTCCGCGACGGCGATCACCGGGTAGCCGCCGGTCGTCGGGTGGTCGTGGAGGAACACCACGGGCCGCCCGTCCGGCGGCACCTGCACCGCGCCGAGCACCATGCCCTCGCTGGGTAGCTCGCCGTCCAACTCCCGCTCCAGAGCGGGCCCTTCGGTACGCAGCCCGATCCGGTTGCTGTTGCCCGAGACGGTGTACGCGGCGGTGACGAAGGTCCGGCGCGCGGCCTCGGTGAACCAGTCCGCGCGGGGCCCGAACCGCACCGGCAGGACGAGCTCGGCCGGGGGAGCGGGCCAGGGCGCCGCC
The DNA here is from genome assembly GCF_055570235.1 of Streptomyces sp. NPDC031274. Classification (NCBI taxonomy): domain Bacteria; kingdom Bacillati; phylum Actinomycetota; class Actinomycetes; order Kitasatosporales; family Streptomycetaceae; genus Streptomyces; species Streptomyces sp. NPDC031274. Next base: position 169,487 of record NZ_JBVIHP010000002.1, read on the forward strand.
ACCGGCAGCACGGGTTGTGCGCCCGGCGCCTCGCCGACGGGCAGCACGTCCCCCGCGCTCAACGGCGCGGGCCCGAGCCCCGAGAGCAGATCGGTGGCCCGGCTGCCGAGTACGGGCTCGACGGCGATCCCTCCGGCAACGGCAACGTAGGACCGGACCCCCGCACTGGCCGTACCCACGTCGAGAACGGCTCCCGCGGGTATGTGCACAGGGACCCCCCAGGCCGCAGGCGCACCATCGACGGTGACCGGGCAGGGCGCCCCACCCACGACCACGGTGACCCCTCGATCCGGCCGCAGCGCACACCCGGTGAGGGTCGTCTCCAGTACGGCGGCGCCCTCCGCGTTCCCGACCAGTCGATTGGCCAGCCCCAACGCACCCGCGTCAAGCGCCCCCGACCGCGGAACCCCCAGGTGGGCATGCCCGACCCGACCGAGATCCTGAATGGTGGTGAGGGCTCCGCCCCGGACGACGGTGATCTTCACGGTCATCGCTCAAGCCCCTGTGACTCGCGCGGGGCGGGCGCCGGTGCAGCGGGCATGTCAAAGCCCTGCGGCGATTGAGCGGCGGAGGCCGGGGCAGCGCCCCGAGGCGTCGATCCCGCCGGAGCGAAACGAACCCGGGTCCCGGGCGACAGCAACGCCGCGGACTCCCGCGCCACATCCCACAAAACCCCGGGATCGGGCATCGTCCCGATCAACTGCCACCCACCCGGCGTAGCCCGCGGATACACCGCCGAATACCCGCCCGCCAACGCGACCGCCCCCGCAGGGACCCGCGTACGCGGCGTCGCCCGCCGCGGCACATGCAACTCCTCCGGCAACCCGGCCAGATACCCGAACCCCGGCGCGAACCCGCAGAACGCCACGCGATACGTGTACGAGGCGTGCCGCGCGGCCACGTCCTCCTCGGCCACACCCCACAGCCCTGCCACCTCGGCCAGATCCGGCCCGTCGTACACCACGGGGATCGTCACGACGTCCCCGTCCGCCTCGGCCCCCAACGGCACATCCCACTCGCCCAGTTGGCGCGCGAGCGCATCCCGCTCCGTCACTCCGTCGAGTAGCACCGTCCGCGCCCCCGGCACGATCTCCCGCACCGGCGGCAACACCCCCGCGCCCCGCCTGCGCAGCAGTTCCGCGTGGAACGCCCCCGCGTGCTCGGCGTCGGCGAACTCCACCAGCAGCGCATTCCGCCCGGCAGGCCGTACGCGAATGCTCACGTGAACGCCCCGACCTTGACCCCGGCGCCCTCCAGCGCCACCCGCACCCGCGCCGCGATCGCCGCCGCGTCCGGGGTGTCGCCGTGCACGCACAACGACCGCGCGGAGACGGCGACATGGGACCCGTCGGCTGCCTCGACCCCGCCGTCCACCGCGAACGCGACGGACCGGCGCACCACGGCGTCCGCGTCCTCGATGACGGCATCCGGCTCGCGGCGCGGCACGAGCGTGCCCTCGGGGGTGTAGGCACGATCGGCAAAGGCCTCATGTACCGGCCGCAGCCCCAACTCCTCAGTGACACGCAAGAGTTGAGACCCGGGAAGTCCCAGCACAGGCAGTTCCCCACCCGCGAGCCGCACGCCCTCGACGACCGCGCGGGCCTGTTCTCCGTCGCGCACGGTCCGGTTGTAGAGCGCCCCGTGCGGCTTCACGTACGCCACCTCGGCGCCGGCCGCCTCGGCGAACACCCGCAACGCCCCGATCTGGTAAGCCACTTCGGCCGCCAGCTCGTCCGGCGGTACGTCCATCGCGCGCCGCCCGAAACCGGCGAGGTCCCGGTACGAGACCTGCGCCCCGATCCGTACACCGCGCTCGGCGGCCAGGTCGCAGACCCGGCGCATCACGGAGGGGTCGCCGGCGTGGAAGCCGCAGGCGACGTTGGCGCTGGTCACCACGGAGAGTAGGGCCTCGTCGTCGGTGAGGGCCCACCGGCCGAAGCCTTCGCCGAGGTCGGCATTGAGGTCGATGACGTCGTGGATCACGGGATCAACGTAGAGGATCGTTCAACGATCCGACAAGAGTCGAGATTTTCCGCACCTTTTCGACGTCCGAATCCTGAAACATCTTGTCGGATCGTTGAACGATCCCCTAAGGTCCGTGCATCCCGCATCCATAAGTGCGTCCCTCATCGAAAAGGCCGCCGCATGATCGTTCTGCTCGGCGTGCTCGTGGTGATCCTCGGATTCGTCACGCGCCGCAATCCCGTCCTCGTGGTCGGCGTCGCCGGCATCGTCACCGGGCTGCTCGGCAAGATGAACCCGCTGGAGATCCTCGCGGCCTTCGGCACCTCCTTCGCCGACAGCCGCTCCGTCACCGTCTTCGCCATCGTGCTGCCGGTGATCGGCCTCCTGGAGCGCTACGGCCTGCGTGAACAGGCCCGCACGCTCATCGGGAAACTCGGCAAGCTCAGCGCCGGCCGCTTCCTCACCGCGTACCTGCTGGTCCGCCAGGTCACTGCCGCCTTCGGTCTCAACAACCTCGGCGGCCCCGCCCAGGCGGTGCGCCCGCTCGTCGCGCCGATGGCCGAGGCCGCCGCCGAACGCAAGTCGGGGGCCGTGCTGCCGGACAAACTGCGCGAAAAGGTCCGCTCCTACTCGGCTTCCGCCGACACCGTCGGCGTCTTCTTCGGTGAGGACTGCTTCATCGCGATCGGCTCGATCCTGCTGATCACCGGATTCGTGAACTCGACGTACCACGAGCACCTCGAACCCACCCAGCTCGCCCTGTGGGCCATCCCGCTGGCTGTCTGTGCCTTCGTCATCCACGGCGCCCGGCTGCTGCTCCTCGACAGGCAGCTGGAGCGCGAGATGGCGCTCGGCGTCGCCGAACACGAGATCCCGCTGCCGAAGGAGCCCTCTAAGTGATCAAGGTTGAATGGCTCTACTGGCTGATCGGTCTGGTCTTCGTCGTCATGGCCGTGCAGATGGCGACGGACCGGACCAACCCCAAGCGCTGGACATCGGGCGCCTTCTGGGGGCTGCTCGGACTGACCTTCCCTTACGGCACCGGGGTCGCGGGCGGCTCGAAAGCGCTGCCCGCCGAACCCCTCGGCGTCGCGGTCCTCGCGCTGATCGCACTCGCCGGGTTCAACTTCATAGGCAAGGGCGAACCGGTCACCACCACGCAGGAGCAGCGCGAGCAGTCGGCGGCGCGGCTCGGCAACAAGCTCTTCATCCCGGCGCTCACCATCCCGCTGGTCGCCATCGTCTGCGCCTCCTTCCTCGACGAATCGGGCCTCTTCGAGACCGGCCAGGCCACCCTCCTCGGGCTCGGCGTCGGCTGCGTCGTGGCGCTCGTCGTCGGGATGCTGGTCACCGGCGAGCGCAAGGTGTCGACGCCGATCCACTCCGGCCGCTCGATGCTGGAGGCGATGGGCTCGGCGCTGCTGCTTCCGCAGCTCCTGTCCGTCCTCGGCTCGATCTTCGCGGTCGCCGGCGTCGGCAGCCAGGTCGGCAGGATCACGAACGCCGTACTGCCGGACAACTCCAAGTACCTGGCCGTGATCGCGTACTGCGTGGGCATGTTCCTGTTCACCGTGATCATGGGCAACGCGTTCGCCGCGTTCCCCGTCATGACGGCGGCGATCGGCTGGCCGGTGCTCATCCAGCAGATGGGCGGCAATGAGCCGGCGGTCCTCGCGATGGGCATGCTCGCGGGCTTCAGCGGCACCCTCGTCACACCCATGGCCGCCAACTTCAACATCGTTCCGGCGACACTCCTCGAACTGAAGGACCAGTACGGGCCGATCAAGGCCCAGTTGCCGACGGGCTTCGCGCTCCTCGGCTGCAACATCGTGATCATGTCGCTCTTCGCCTTCTAGCCCGCCTTCCAAGGAGGTCCGCATGTCCGGGTCCACGCCCCGCGTTCTGCTCACCGGATTCGAACCGTTCGGCGGGGAGTCCGTGAACCCGTCATGGCAGGCGGCGGAGGCGGTCGCCGCCGCGCCACCGGCCGGCCTGGACGTCACGGCGGTCCGGCTCCCGTGCGTCTTCGGCGAGTCGCTGACGGCGCTGCGGGCCGCGGTGGCCGAGACCCGGCCCGACCTGGTCGTCTGCCTCGGCCAGGCGGGCGGGCGCCCCGGCGTCACTGTGGAACGCGTGGCGATCAACGTCGACGACGCGCGCATCCCCGACAACGCCGGGGCCCAGCCGATCGACGTACCGGTGGTGCCGGGCGGACCCGCGGCGTACTTCTCCACGTTGCCGGTGAAGCGTTGCGTGGCGGCGATGCGGGAGGCGGGGGTCCCGACGGCGCTCTCCAACACGGCCGGAACGTTCGTCTGCAACCACGTGGCGTACGGCCTCGCGCACCTGCTGGCCACGGAACTCCCGGAGGCCCGGGGCGGTTTCGTCCACGTTCCGTGGGCCCCGGACCAGGTGCCGGACGGCTCGGCCCCGTCCCTCCCCGTCGAGACGGTCGCGGAGGGCGTCCGAGCGCTGCTGCTGGCCGCAGTGCCGAACCGTGAGGACCTGCGGGTGACCGAGGGGGCGACGCATTAGCCGCGGCGGGGCCGGTGCCGTCGGCGCGTGACGCTGGTGTGCGCAGTTCCCCGCGCTCCTTCAGGGACGCGGAGAACCGAGCGAACGCAACCACACACCAGCCGCACCCGGCGACGTACACAGCTTCCCCCACCCGCAACCCCGCCCCACCGAAAGGACCCCCATGCTCACCCCGGAGGAAACCGCCCAGCTGGCGGCAGCCAACGTCACCCGCGAATACCCCAACTTCACGGCTCACCTGACCACTTCTCCGGACGACGACCCACGCCCGAGCGACCTCCACCCCGCCTTCTACGGCGCCTACGACTGGCACTCGTCCGTCCACATGCACTGGCTGCTTGTGCGCACGCTCCCCGCGCTCGACGACCCCGCCCCGTACACCGACGTACTCGACCGGCACCTCACCCGCGCCCACCTGGCCACCGAGGCCGAGTACCTTCTCGCCCGCCCGAGCTTCGAGCGCCCCTACGGCTGGGCCTGGCTCGTCGCGCTCGCGGCGCAGTGCCACGGCACACAGTGGGCGGAGGCCTTCGCCCCCGCCGTGGACGCGGTCGACCGCCTCCTGACGGACTGGCTGCCGAAGGCCACGTACCCCGTGCGCCACGGTGCCCACCCCAACAGCGCCTTCGCGCTCGGCCTGATCCTCGACACGGGAGAGCGGGCCGGGCTGCATGCCCGCACCCTCGACGCCGTACGAGACCGGCTGCGTGGCTGGTTCGCCGACGACCATGACGCACCCGCCCACTGGGAGCCGTCCGGCCAGGACTTCCTGTCGCCGTCCCTGACGGAGGCCGACGCGATGCGCCGCGTGCTGAACACCCAGGAGTTCGCCGCCTGGCTGGACCGCTTCCTCCCTGCCCTCGCCACCGGTGAGCCCTGCCCGCTGCTCGACGTACCCCTCGTCTCCGATCACAGTGACCCGCAGATCGGCCACCTCCTCGGCCTCGCGCTCTCCCGCGCCGCCGCCCTGCGCGCGATCGCGAACGCACTGCCTCAGGGAGTCGTACGCGAACGGCTCGCCAAGGCCGCGCGGGAACACCTCGACGCCGGTCTCCCGGCTGTCGAGAGCGGTGACTTCACCACCGATCACTGGCTCGCGACGTTCGCCGAACTCGCACGTGAACACTATGAACGCACGTAGGCGTGATCGTCGTTCCGTACACCCTGGCGGGAGCTCGTAGTGTTCCCGCAACGTGCCGATCGTGGGACGAGAACAATGGAAGAAGGTCCTGGTCGGCTCGGCCGGGAACATGGGCGAGGGGTTCGACTGGTTCGTGTACGCGAGCTTCGCGACGTTGTGGGCGCCCGTAACTCGGCCGCCCTATGCGACCTGCGTGTATTCGTGGATTGCTCCGCCGAGTAGATCATGACGGGTGACCTTGCCGTCTGGGTCTCCTGGGTCAGGGAGCGGTCTCAGGTGTGCTGCTTGGTCAAGGGCGCGGTGGGGGCGGTGGGTGTTGAAGTGTGTTTCGTATGCCGCTAGCACGGTGCGCAGGTGCCGTTCGTTGACGATCAGCATGTGGTCGAGGAGTTCTCGGCGGCATCCGCCGATCCAGCGCTCGATGTACGCGGTCGCCCGCGGGGCCCGAACGGGAGTGAGCACCCCGGAGCAACCAGATAGGACTCCGTTACTGATCTGTTCGGTCACTGCCATGAGCCGGCCGCCTACCGGGCGGTCGTGACCTTCTCAAGAAGCGAAGTGAGGATCGCTTCGGAATGCGTCCACAGCAGCGCGCCACCGATTTCCGGTACGGCACGGCGATGCGCACCGGGGATACGGCTAGCGAGCAGCGCTCCGTTATCGGGCGAGTGGCTGATGTCCCGTTCGCCGTACCAGATCTCGACCGGGACAGTGATCTCGTCGAGAGCGAACGGCCACCGCCCCATGGCCAGGACCGTGTCGCGGGCGTAACCAGCAGCACCTTGAACAAAACCCTCGTCCAAGGCCCTGCGGTAAACAGGCGCGAAACCAGGATCCTGATACACGGCGAGGTCGCACCCTGGACTCCCGCCCATGACCATGCCCCACATCCCATCCGCAGTGAAGCCCGCGAAAAACTCCTCGGCGCCACCCGGGTCGCACGCGGTCCGCTCAACCAGGCCGCGCAGATCCTCCGTCAGTGCGGAGGCGAACTGCGGCGCGGCGACCTCATCCGCGCCGGACACGACAGCCAGCGCCGAGGCCACACCCTCCTGAGCGCAGGCGAGAGCGAACGGCGCGCCTTGTGAGTTCCCGACCACAGCCGGATGCCCCAGCCCTCGCAGCGCGCAGAGTTGCCGAATATCACCAGCGAAGTCGGAGAAGGTCCGGCCGGGCGCAGGCGTTGAGGCACCAAGCCCCGGGCGGTCCACAGAGACAAGGCGCACTCCCAGCGCCTCAACGACCCCTGCGCCGAAGCCGAGCCACCGGCTCGTTGCCGCACCAGGACACAGCAGAACGGGAGCCCCGTCCAACGGCCCCCACTCCGCCCAACCAAGCAACCGTCCATCAGGCAGACGACTCTCACCGAGCCGGGAAGGAACGTCGACGTACACAGTCATGATCCACATCATGGCCATGGACAGGACGTCTCGCACCCGACTTTCACCGTAGCCCTGTACCGGGCGAACGTTGCCTGGAGCGGCACTAGCGGGAACGGACTTCATGTTCACGCAGTTCTGCGCGATCTTGGTGGGCAGTTACAACTCGCATGCTGCCAGGCTGAGTTGGGGCCTACTGAGGTGGCTGTGAGCGGCGCGGTCGAGATGGGATATCGCGAGGCCCCGGTAGCGGGCTCGGCGTAGGCCGGTGGTGTGCACTGCCTGGCGGATGGTGCCCTCGACGCCGGCGGGAGCGCTTAGTCGCGTTGCCATGTGCCGTCCTGCTGTCCGGGGCGGGCGGTGTGCACTGGTGCACTGCTGACAGAAGCGGGAAGACCGTCATGATCCCATTCACTGGCGGTGAAACGTCAACTCGCCCACGACACATGGCACTTTGAACTGCCACCAAGATCACGCACGGTCGGATGCTCCGGCTGGCGCTGCAGTATGGCCTGTTACAGGGGTGGTCGTTCCTGCTGTAGTGAACCAGTCTCCTTGGGATGAGACTTGTTGTTCGTGGGATCGCCACCCGGATCTTCGTGGTGCTCGGACTCGTGGTCGCTCTCGTCGCTCCTGGTGTGACCGCCGAGTCGGATGTGGCAGCCAGCCAGACAGGCGTGCCGTCCTGGCGTTTCACGCCGACCGCCACGGGCAACACGCTGATCGCACTCGACGTGGTGGACCGGAAGACGGTGTGGGCCGTCGGCGGCGGATTCCGCGGTGCCACCAACGACGGGAGCGTGGTGCGCACGGTGGACGGCGGACGTTCCTGGACAAACGTCACCCCGCCGGGCGGCGCCGTGGACAGTTTCCGGGACGTCGAGGCGATCGACCGTGATCACGCCGTGGTCCTGGCCCTTCCCCAGGGCGACGAGCCTTCGCGGATCTATCGCACCGCTGACGGCGGGGCCACCTGGCAACTGGTGTTCCGCAACGCGGTCCCGGACGCCTTCTACGACTGTATGGCGTTCTTCGACGACCGCAATGGTCTCGCGGTCAGCGACCCTGTCGACGGCAAGTTTTTGATCCTGGCCACCAGGGACGGCGGCCGGACGTGGCGCCCGGCACCGGCCGACGGTATGCCTGCCGCGACACCCGGCGACTCTGCCCTGGCGACCGGCACGTGCATGGTCGCGCACGACCGGCGCAACGCGTGGTTCGCGACGTTCGGCACCCGCGACGGGACCGGCCGCAATCCTCAGGTGTTCCATACCGGTGACGGCGGCAGGACATGGAGTGCTGCCGACACCCCTGTCCCCGGCGCGACATCGAGCATCGCTTCGCTCTCTTTCCGCGACCCCCGGCACGGTCTGGCGGTCGGAGGTGATTTCGCCCCGGACAATGGGATCGACCTGGGTGCGGCGACTTCCACCACCGACGGCGGGGCGTCCTGGTCCCTCGGTGACGCACCTGGCGGCTTCCGCAACAGCGTGGCCTGGGTCCCCGGCAACGGGCGCACCGCTGTGGCGGTCGGCCCCAACGGCAGCGACGTGAGTACCGACAGCGGGAAATCCTGGACCCTGTTCGACCGTACTCGCCTCCTGGGCATCAACTGTGCGCCCGGCGCGGGATGCTGGGCCGTCGGGGAGCACGGCACAGCGGCTCATCTCGTCTTGCCTCACCACTGACGTCCCAGCGGATGCGCAGGCGGTGGAAGGCGTGCAGCTAGGAGATGGTGCGCTCGACGATGTGGCGGAGGGTGCCCGGGCCGGTCGGTCGGGCGCCGGGACCCCATGTTCGGGACAGGTCCGGCCCGCCGCGGAAGCTGCGGACAAGCCCTCCCGGCCCTCGCTACGTGACCGCGATGATCAGTTCGAACGCTTCTCACAGCTCAGCTCTAGGCCAGCGCCGCCCACAGGAGCAGCGTAAACAGGAGGGGCAGAAACACCCACCCGAGCGCGAGCGAGGCGGCCACTATGCGGTACAACCGCATGGACCGGCGGTGAGGCAGGACCCAGGCGATGGCAAGTAGGGACAGGGCCCCGTAGATCATGACTCCGTATTGGCCCATGCCGTCGTGGGCCCGGATCACGCTGTACTCCATCGCGAGGAGTGGAAGACCAAGCAGGGAGGCTACGAGGGGTGCCTTCCACCAGGTTTCGTGGAGGGCAGGGAGCCGCTTCACAGGGTTCTGCGTCGTCTTCATGGGGCCCACTCCAGCAACACCAGCTGCCCCGGGCATCGGTAGTCGTACTCATCTGATCTAGGTTGACCTCTCTGGAAACGATGAACGAGACCTGGCCTCGGGGAACGATCTTCGGCGGGCCGCGAAGGTATTGGTCAGCACTCGTGAACACCCCTCGCTCCGTCAGCCGGACGTCTTCGGGATCGGAAGCCTGTCGAGGACAGCGCACGCGGCACCGAGGACAGCACACGTGGCATCAGCGAACGGCCCATATGCCTGGCGACGACTTTGACTGTCGCTGGGCGGCGATCTTCTTGATCGCTTTCGGTGTGAAGTGATGTCAGCGGGTGCGTGGGCGACAGCGCCGTAGCTCGGGGGCTGGCCTGCCGGTGACGAGTTCGTCTGCGATGAGCCGTCCAACGGTGGGCGCCAGGGTGATGGCGGAGTGCATGACGGCGACGTAGACGGATCGGTCGTTTGTCGTGTAGCCGATGACGGGGCCGTGAGCGGGCATCGGGCGTCTGGCGGTGCGGTAGCCCAGCAGGCGGCACTGGTCGCTTCCTTGGAAGGCCGCCTTCAGGTGCTGGAGCGCGTCCTTGGCGGCCTGCGCAGACGCTGCTGCTGTGTCTTCAGCATGCGGCACTACCAGCAAGAGGTTCCCGTCTCGTACCTCTCGGACCTCGAAATCAGGGCGGGCCACGATGGTCTTGACCAGGCCAGGGGGTGCTGTGACCCGCGCGAGGGTGGCCGGGGAGGCGGCAATGGCCAGGTCGGCCGAGAGTGGCTGGCAGAGCTTGGGGGTTCCTGTTCCGGCTGTGAGGACGACGGTTGCGGCGGTGTGGACTCCGGTCGAGGTCAGCACGCCCTCGATGTGTCCGTTGGTCACCTGCAAGGAGGTGGCCGCGGTGTTGTGGAGCACGGTTGCTCCGTGGGCGTCGGCGGCGGCCGCGAGTGCGTGGGTCAGTGCTGTTGGGTCGACGCCTGCGTCGCTCGGGGTGTGGATGGCGTGGTCGGGTGGGTGTCGGAGGTTGGGCTCCAGGGCTGCGATGTCACTTCGTCCGATGCGGAATTGGCCTGGCCCTGGCCCTGGCCCCGGCCCCGGCCCCGGCCCTGGCCGTGAGTCCTGCGTCGGTGTGTCGGCCCAGGACAGTGAGCCGGTCCGGCGGACGGTGACGTGGGGCAGTTCGTTCTGCAGACGCCGGTAGTCCGCCCGGACGTGTTCGCGAAGGTCTTGAGCTCCGCCGGGCCAGTGGCCTCCCGCACCTCTGATCCAGGCGAAGGAGTCTCCTGTGACCCCGGCGGCTGGTGCGGGTCCTTGCTCGAGCAGGGTGACCGGGACGCTCCGACGGGCCAGGTGGTAGGCCACTGAGGAGCCGACGATCCCCGCACCGACAACGACAACGGCTGACATGAGGTCCTTTCCGATAGGCCAGCGACCGTTCAGGCTGTGGCTGCAGCCGTAGAGACACAGTCGGGTCGCGGCCGGGATGGCACAACAGGATTTACTGCGACCCGTCATCCGTTCCAACTGGTGAGCCAGGAGCGGAAAGACCATCCCTGCGCGCGGGAAGCAGGCTCTTTCGCCAGGCATTCTGCCGTCACCAACCCGCGAATCTAAGGGCTATCGCCGAGTCCGGCGAAGCGGACAAAGGCCCCCCGCAGGTCTCACCTGTAGGCCATCCTCCGCTGGTGGGTGTGGGGGAGCCGAGCAGGCTGCGTCGCTGGTCTTCCTTCGCGACCCTGTCGGCAAGGCGGGCGGCGCAGTCGGTGGCCGTAGCGGGTATCGACTGCCGCGATGCCCGCGATGCCCGCGATGCCCGCGATGCCCGCGAAGGCGAGGAAGGGGACGGCGTTGCGTTCGTAGCGGCGTTGGGGTCCGCGGGCGCCGCCGAGCAGGCTCACCGTCCGTTCGACGGCCTCCCGGTGCCGGCCGAGCCCGGGGTCGAGAAGTCGATGCCTTTGCGGGCTGTCCGAGGCGTGGTGCGGCGGCTGCGGAGTCGTTGACGCAGAGGCGTGGCTGCCCGAGGGGGTCAGCAGGTGAGAGCGGCTGCCGGAAGCTCTGCCTCCGTCTCCTCCCAGGGCAGGTGGAGGCCGAACTCGCCCTCCAGGAAACGCAGGAATGCGACATCGCCCAAGTCATCAGCGTTGCTGTGCGTGAAGCCAAGCGCCACTTCGGCGGGGGCACCGTTCGTCAGGTGCGGCAGACCGGGCTCGAAGGACGTCACTTCCTCGCCGCGGCAGGCATAGCCGACGCGGCTGAAGCCTTTCGCGTTGCGATGCACGCAGAACGCCCGTCCTCGCTCGGACAGCGCGGCAAGGTACCTGCCCGTCTGGCAGTGGAATTCCTCGAGCGCATACGCCCAGCCCGCCACCGAGCCTGCTCGGACGATGGTGTCGGGCGGGGCTGGCAGAAAGCCGGCGCTTGTCAGCTGGGCAACCGCCGCCTCGTCTTCCCAGTCCAAGAAGTCGAGGTCACTGATGTGGTCCTCCTCATCCCTCAACAGCAGCTCATACGCTGCGGGCCGGGTGAGTGGGACAATGTGTCGCTCGTCGGCGCCGACGTGACGCAGCAGCTCGTACGGCGAGAGCCCCTCACTGAGTGTGAGCGTGAAGCTGGTGCTGTAGGCATCGGATATCCAGCGCAGCCCGTTCTCCGTAGGTACTCGGTTCACCAAGACGCCCTCCCCTGCACGGTGGCCGTCAAGATGACGGCGCGTACAAGAGAATCTACTGAAGCTGAGGAGCCGTTAGCGGTCGCAGAGGGCGCCTGTGGGTGCCCGTAACTCGGCCGCCCAAGGCAACCTGCGCGTATGCGTGGATTACCCCGCCGAGCAGATCACGACGCTTCGAAGGTCAGTGGGCAGGCGGGACGAGCAGCACGAGTGCTCATCCTGACGCACCACCGACCAGGCTTCTGAGTTGCATGGACGGCATTTTCGGCACCCTCGGTGGCCAGCCTTTCGTGCTGGTCACGGTGTCTGGTGCAGCGGCAGATGCAGGTGCAGTTCGTGGCCGCCGTCTGCGGTCGGGGCGGCGGTGACGGTGCCGCCCAGGAGTTCGGCTCGCTGGCGCAGTCCGGCCAGGCCGTGGTGGGCGCCGGGCAGCAGCAGGGCGGGCCGGGTGGGCGCGCTGTTGGTGACGGCGGCGTGCACGATGTCGTCCTCCTGCCGGATGCGGATGACGGCCGTGGCGCCGGGGGCGTGCTTGCGGACGTTGGTGAGAGCTTCCTGCACAGCGCGGTAGACGGCGCGTTGGAGGGGTGGGGGCAGGGCGTCGGGCAGGTACGTGTGCAACTGTGTCTCGATGCCGCTGGTGTCGACGAGGCGCTGCAGGTCGGCCAGGGAGGGCTGCGGGGTCAGTTCGGTGGGGCGGCTGCCTGCGGCCCTGAGGACGCTGACCATGTGCCGCAGTTCTTCCAGGGTCTGCACGCTCAACTGCCTGATGGTGGTGGCGGCCTCGCACGCCGCGGCGTCGTGGGTGGCGACCTGCAGCGCTCCGGCGCGTACCGCGATCAGGCTGACCTGGTGGGAGACCACGTCGTGCATCTCCCGGGCAAGCTGGGCGCGCTCTTTGGCCAGTACGCTCTGGGCCAGCAGTTCACGCTCGTGCTCGCGGGCCTGAGAGATCTCGGTGAGGCGCAGCGACAGTTCACGGCGGGCTTGGACGAGCTGGCCGAGGAAGACCGGCGCGGTGGCGGTGGCCAGGCTGTACGTGACAATGACCAGGTCGGAAGAGTCGGAGAAGTCGGCGAACCCCGGTCCGGGCCAGGTCCAGTAGGTCAGGTCGCAGGCGGCCAGAGCCAGTGCGCCGAGCGCCAGCAGCACTCGGTGGCGGTTGAGTGAGGCCAGGGAGTACAGCGCGGCCAGCGGCGCGAAGATCGCATCGCTGACCAGGGCGGCGGGCAGCGTGAGCAAGAAGGCCGGCAGCGGCACGTGGCGGCGCAGGGCCAGTGCGGCGGTGGCCAGCAGGGCGGCGGCTCTGCGCAGCGGTTCATCGGATTCTTCGTGCACCCAGATGTCCAGCAGGGAGACGATGATGAGCACGGCGTCCAGTACAGGCGCGGGTATCCGGCGGTCCTTCACTTCTCCTCCCGCTGGTCCGGCGCCTTGAGCAGGCCTGCGCGTTCGGCCAGCAGGGCGGCCTGGACACGGCTGACCACCCGCAGTTTGGACAGCACGGCGCTCACGTGGTCTTTTACCGTGCCGGTGCTCAGGTGCATCCGTGCGCCGATGGCGGTGTTGGACAGTCCTTCGGCGATCAATACCAGCACGGCGCGTTCCCGGTCGCTCAGCACCTGGATGCGGTGCATGGCGGCGTGCTGGGGGCTGTTGTCGAGGTAGCCGTGTACGACGGTACGGGTGACGGAGGAGGACAGCACGACGCCGCCCTCGGCCAAGTCGCGTACCAGCACGGGCAGTTGCAGTGGATCCGTGTCCTTGAGCAGGAAACCGGCTGCCCCCGAGCGCAGGGCAGCGGCCACGTATTCGTCCATGTCGAACGTGGTGAGCATGGCCACCACCGGGTTCTCGGCAAGTTGGCGCAGTTGGGCCAGTACCGTCAGCCCGTCCACATCCGGCATGCGGATGTCCAGCAGCACCACGTCCGGGCGCAACTCCTTGGCCGCCTTCACCGCTTGGCCGCCGCCGACCGCGGCCACCACCTCGATGTCGTCGGCCGCGGACAGGATGTGTTCGAAGCCCGTTCGGACGAGTGCTTCGTCGTCTACCACCAGTACGCGAATCACGTGCGTCCCCCTTATCGCCATCGACGTGGGACCACTTGAGGATTCGTACCACGCAGGAGAGGGCCCGGAAGTTCCTGCGGCGCTTTTACCCGCTGGGTGACGGAGAGCGTCCAGCCGGTCGGCGGGAGGACGGCGGCCACTTGCCGGATAGGCCTGGACGCGGTGCGTCATCAGTCTGAAAGCCATGACACGCGACGCGCCCTCGGCCCCCGCACCCGCTGTATCGCGGCCTCTCCCGCAGCCGGACCGGCCGCCCAGCACCGCCCGTCCGCCCTCGGCCGGCCGCCTCATCGGCATCGACCTCGCACGCGGCCTGGCGGTCTTCGGTATGTACGCCGCCCACCTCGGCCCCGAACCGACGATCGCCGGACCACTGGGCTTTCTCGCCGAACTGGCCCGCGGCCGCTCCTCCGCACTGTTCGCGCTGCTCGCCGGGTTCTCCCTCATTCTCATCACCGGCCGCCCGCAGCCCTACACCGGCCGACCCGGGCGGCAGGCCGCGGGCCGCATCGTCATCCGCGCGCTGATCCTGATCGCCGCCGGCTATGCGCTGACCGCCCTGGACACCGACGTCGACGTCATCCTCTCCTTCTACGGACTGCTCTTCCTGCTTCTTGTACCGCTCCGTCGGCTGCGGGCCCGCAACCTGGCCCTGCTGGCGGCCGTCGGCGCCCTGGTCATGCCGGTGATCCTTCATGTGATCCGGCAGGCCCTCTACGACGGTGACTGGGGTGACACGGTCATCGCCGCGGATCCCCTCGCCCGCCTGACCGACACCGACGGCCTGCTGGAGCTGTTGTTCACCGGCGAGTACCCGGTGCTCACCTGGATGCCGTTCATGCTCGCAGGGATGGCGCTCGCCCGCCTCGATCTGGCCCGGGCCCGCATCCGCACCCGCCTGGCATGGACCGGCGGCGTCCTGGCCGTGCTCGGCTACGGCGGCTCCTGGCTGGCCCTGCACTTCGTCCCGAACGCCCGCGCCACCATCGCGGCAGCCACCGACGGCGACGGCGCGGCCTCCGCCTGGTGGTCGGACACCGTCGGCTACCTCAACGACGGCGCCCCCACTGCCTGGCTGCTGGTGGGCGCACCCCACAGCCAGACCACGTTCTCCATCCTGGGCAACACCGGTGTCGCACTGCTTGTGGTGGCCGCCTGCGTCACCGCCGCCGCCCGGATGCCGCGCCTCACGCGGCTGGCCCGGCCCCTCGCCGCCGTCGGCATGGTCGCGCTGTCCGCCTACGTCGCCCACATCCTCGCCATCCACATGTTCGGCATGGAGGAAGAGACCGGCCCGGCCCTGATCGCACTGGCCGTGTCCATCGGGGCCGCCATGCTCCTGGCCACCCTCTGGACGCGGTACTTGCGCCGCGGTCCGCTGGAGTACCTGCTGCACAGTGCCACCCGCATCACCCGCCACATCAAGTGACACCCGCCCGGCGTGGGGGGGGGGGGGGGGGGGGGGGGGGGGGGGGGGGGGGGGGGGGGGGGGGGGGGGGGGGGGGGGGGGGGGAGGGGTGGGGT